>NZ_QODJ01000120.1:0-4977 GCF_009935965.1 Pseudomonas sp. L13 | reverse complement strand
GGGCTTGCTCGCGAATGCGGTGTGTCAGTCACAGCAGCATTGGCTGACACACCGCATTCGCGAGCAAGCCCGCTCCCACAGTGGACGGAGTTAGCCGTTAAAACGAAGTGCAAAAAAAGCCCCGAACCAGTCGGGGCGTTTTTTATTCAGCGTGCAGCTTTCAACGGTCAGTCAGCCAACCGCCACGTCGTCCCACCCTTGCCGTCTTCCAACACCACACCCATCGCGGTCAGTTGGTCGCGGATACGGTCGGATTCCGCCCAGTCCTTGCCCGCACGCGCAGCCAAACGCGCCTGGATCAGTGCATCTACCTCAGCGGCATCCACACGCCCTTCAGCGCCCGCTTGCAGGAAGTCATCGGCTTCCATCTGCAACACGCCCAGCACGCTGGCCAGTTCTTTCAGGCGTGCTGCCAGGCCCGCCGCTGCGTCGATATCGGTCTCGCGCAGGCGGTTGATCTCGCGCACCATCTCGAACAGCACGGCGCAGGCTTCCGGGGTGCCGAAGTCGTCGTTCATCACTTCGGTGAAGCGTGCCACGAAGGCTTCGCCGCCAGCCGGCGCCACCGCGGGCAGGCCTTTCAACGCGTGGTAGAAACGCTCCAGGGCGCCCTTGGCGTCCTTGAGGTTGTCTTCGGAGTAGTTGATGGCGCTGCGGTAGTGGCTGGACACCAGCAGGTAACGCACCACTTCCGGGTGGTACTTTTCCAGCACGTCGCGGATGGTGAAGAAGTTGTTCAAGGACTTGGACATCTTCTCGCCATTGATGCGGATCATGCCGCAGTGCATCCAGGCATTGGCGTAGGTCTTGCCAGTGGCAGCTTCGCTCTGGGCGATTTCGTTTTCGTGGTGCGGGAACTCCAGGTCGCTGCCGCCGCCATGAATGTCGAAGGTCTCGCCCAGGCAGCAGGTGGACATCACCGAGCATTCGATGTGCCAGCCCGGACGCCCGGCGCCCCACGGCGACTCCCAGCTCGGCTCGCCCGGCTTGGTGGCTTTCCACAGCACGAAGTCGAGCGGATCCTGCTTGGCTTCGTCGACTTCGATACGTGCGCCGATGCGCAGGTCTTCGATCTTCTTGCGCGACAGCTTGCCGTAACCCATGAACTTGGCGACGCGGTAGTACACGTCGCCGTTGCCCGGGGCGTAGGCATAGCCCTTGTCGATCAAGGTCTGGATCATCGCGTGCATGCCCGGGATGTGGTCCGTGGCACGCGGTTCCATGTCTGGCTTGAGGATGTTGAGGCGCGCCTCGTCCTCGTGCATGGCGGCGATCATGCGCTCGGTCAGCGCGTCGAACGACTCGCCGTTCTCGTTGGCACGGTTGATGATCTTGTCGTCGATGTCGGTGATGTTGCGCACGTACGTCAAGTCATAGCCGCTGAAACGCAACCAGCGGGTCACCAGGTCGAAGGCAACCATGCTGCGGCCGTGGCCGATGTGGCAGTAGTCGTACACGGTCATGCCGCACACGTACATGCGCACCTTGTTGCCGTCCAGCGGCTTGAAGACTTCTTTGGTCTTGCTGAGCGTGTTGTAGATCGTTAGCACGATGTTTCCCTTAAATCACTGGCCCCACGAATCTCGCAAGGTCACGGTACGGTTGAATACCGGAGCACCAGGTTTCGAGTCCTTGATATCCGCGCAGAAGTAGCCTTCGCGCTCGAACTGGAAACGGTCTTCCGGCTGTGCGTCGCCAAGCGATGGCTCGGCACGACAACCAGTGAGTACTTGCAGGGAGTCAGGGTTGATGTTGTCGAGGAAACTCGCGCTGTCTTCGGCCTTTTCAGGGTTTGGCGAACGGAACAGGCGATCGTACAGGCGCACTTCGCATTCGATGCTGGCAGCGGCCGGTACCCAGTGGACCACGCCTTTGACCTTGCGGCCTTCAGGGTTCTTGCCCAGGGTGTCCGGGTCGTACGAGCAACGCAGCTCGACGATGTTGCCATCGGCGTCCTTGATCGCTTCGTCGGCACGGATCACGTAGCTGCCGCGCAGGCGCACTTCGCCGTTCGGCTCCAGGCGCTTGTAGCCCTTGGGCGGCTCTTCCATGAAGTCGTCACGGTCGATGTAGATTTCGCGGGCGAACGGCAATTTGCGCACGCCCAGCTCTTCTTTCTGCGGGTGACGCGGCAGTTCGAGGTTCTCGACCTGGCCTTCCGGGTAGTTGGTGATCACGACCTTCAACGGGCGCAGCACGCACATGGCGCGCGGCGCGTTGGCGTCGAGGTCCTGGCGGATGCTGAATTCCAGCATGCCGAAATCGACCACACCGTCGGAACGGTTGGTGCCGACCATGTCGCAGAAGTTGCGGATCGACGCCGGGGTGTAGCCGCGGCGACGGAAGCCCGACAGCGTGGACATGCGTGGGTCGTCCCAGCCATGCACGTGCTTTTCATCCACCAGTTGCTTGAGCTTGCGCTTGCTGGTGATGGTGTAGTTCAGGTTCAGGCGGCTGAACTCGTACTGACGCGGGTGCGCCGGTACCGGCAGGCTGTCCAGGAACCATTCGTACAGCGGGCGGTGGCTTTCGAACTCCAGGGTGCAGATGGAGTGGGTGATGCCTTCGATGGCGTCCGACTGACCGTGGGTAAAGTCGTAGTTAGGGTAAATGCACCATTTGTCACCGGTCTGGTGGTGATGGGCATGGCGGATGCGGTACATGATCGGGTCGCGCAGGTTCATGTTCGGCGAGGCCATGTCGATCTTGGCGCGCAGCACGCGGGCGCCGTCCGGGAATTCGCCGGCGCGCATACGGTTGAACCAGTCCAGGTTCTCTTCCACCGAACGGTCGCGGAACGGGCTGTTCTTGCCCGGCTCGGTCAGCGTGCCACGGTACTCCTTGGCCTGCTCCGGGGTCAGGTCGTCCACATAGGCCTTGCCGGCCTTGATCAGCTCGACGGCCCAGTCGAACAACTGGTCGAAATACTTGGAGGCATAGCGCACTTCACCGGACCATTCGAAGCCCAGCCACTTGATGTCGCTTTCGATGGCGTCGATGTATTCCTGGTCTTCCTTGGCCGGGTTGGTGTCGTCGAAACGCAGGTGCGTGACGCCACCGAACTCCTGGGCCAGGCCGAAGTTCACACAGATCGACTTGGCGTGACCGATGTGCAGGTAGCCGTTGGGCTCAGGTGGGAAACGGGTGACGATCTGCGTGTGCTTGCCCGAATCCAGGTCCGCCTGGATGATCGGGCGCAGGAAATTGACCGGGACGGCAGGTCCGGCCTTGGTATTCGAGGTAGGGTCGACAGTGGGCTTGCTCATAGGATCCTTGAACAGACAGGTGCGTGGCCAGGTGGGGCCAGATAAAACAAAGGGCTCATAATAGCCGAAGCAGTCAAGACACATACAGAGCGCGGCCAATTAATTGCCCGGGCGGTAAAAAACCACCTCGAAATTCCCGCAGGGCACGCTAAACTGCGCGCCTTGGCCGTCGTTTAGCCAGACAGGTAAGGCGCCCAGGCGCCCACACCCACGAATTCCCTGAAAAGAGTAGTGAACATGACTCAAGTCAAACTGACCACCAACCACGGTGACATCGTCATCGAGCTGAACGCCGATAAAGCGCCGATCACCGTCGCCAACTTCATCGAATACGTCAAAGCCGGCCACTACGAAAACACCGTTTTCCACCGTGTCATCGGCAATTTCATGATCCAGGGCGGCGGTTTCGAGCCTGGCATGAAAGAAAAGAAAGACAAGCGCCCAAGCATCCAGAACGAAGCGGACAACGGCCTTTCCAACGACAAGTACACCGTCGCCATGGCCCGTACCATGGAGCCGCATTCGGCCTCCGCGCAGTTCTTCATCAACGTCGCCGACAACGCCTTCCTGAACCACAGCGGCAAGAACGTGCAGGGTTGGGGCTACGCAGTGTTCGGTAAAGTCACCGCAGGCACCGACGTTGTCGACAAGATCAAAGGCGTGTCGACCACCTCCAAGGCCGGTCACCAGGACGTTCCAGCCGAAGACGTGATCGTCGAGAAAGCCGAGATCATCGAAGCGTGATATTGCTGATTTCAGACTTGCATCTGGAAGAGGAACGCCCGGACATCACCCGGGCGTTTCTGGATCTGCTCCACGGCCGCGCCCGTGGCGCCCAGGCGTTGTACATTCTGGGGGACTTCTTCGAAGCCTGGATTGGCGACGATGGCATGACCCCCTTCCAGCGCTCCATCTGCGCGGCTCTGCGTGAGCTGAGCGACAGCGGCACCCCGATTTTCATCATGCACGGCAACCGCGATTTCCTGATCGGCAAGGCGTTCTGCAAAGCGGCAGGCGCCACCTTGCTCAAGGACCCGACTGTTGTGCAGTTGTATGGCGAGCCTGTGCTGTTGATGCACGGCGACAGCCTCTGCACCCGCGACCTCGGCTATATGAAGCTGCGGCGCATCCTGCGTAACCCGATTGTGCTGTTTATCCTGCGCCACCTGCCCTTGGGCACCCGCCACAAACTGGCGCGCAAGCTACGCAGTGAGAGCAGCGCCCAGGTGCGCATGAAGGCCAATGACATTGTCGATGTCACCCCTGAAGAAGTGCCCCGGGTGATGCAGCAGTTTGGCGTGCGCACCCTGGTCCACGGCCATACCCATCGCCCCGCCATCCATAAGTTGCAGATCGGCGACCAGGCGGCCAAGCGCATTGTGCTGGGGGACTGGGACAAGCAAGGCTGGGCATTGCAGGTGGATGAACAAGGGTTTCAACTGGCGGCGTTTGACTTCGTCAACCCGCAGTTGGCGTTGCCTGGCGCCTGAACCTCTGACACAACACCGATCAACCTGTGGGAGCTGGCTTGCCTGCGATGGCGGCCTGACAGTCAACACAGTTGGACCGTGTACATATCCATTGCTGCGGTAACGGCCACTTAGGGTTCCGCTCTGACAGCGGCTCACTTTTGAAAAAGCGCAAAAGTAAGCAAAACGCTCTTGCCCCACCACTCGGCACCTCGCTTGGGCTCGGTGTGCCCGTAATCCGC
>NZ_QODJ01000012.1:0-112483 GCF_009935965.1 Pseudomonas sp. L13 | reverse complement strand
AGCGTGGTTTAACGGGGCGCCTGAGATCAAGATCAAAAGCAGATCAAGAGCGACTCGCTTCGCATCGTGGTTACCGTTGAGAGCTGCAGAGTTATGTAGATACCTATGCCTTCATGTGGGAGCGGGCTTGCTCGCGAAAGCGGTGGGTCAGTTTTCACATGTGCTAGCGGATACATCGCCTTCGCGAGCAAGCCCGCAGTTCAGTTCCCGGCAATGGCGGCTTCGATGGTAGCGATATCGATTTTGGTCATCTTCATCATCGCCTCAAACGCACGCTTGGCGACGATAGGATCTTTACTGGTAACCGCATCGACTAACACCTTCGGCGAGATCTGCCACGACAGCCCCCACTTGTCCTTGCACCAACCGCAAGCGCTCGCCTGCCCACCGTTGTCGATGATGGCATGCCACAAACGGTCGGTTTCCTCCTGGTCATCCGTGGACACCTGAAAGGAAAACGCCTCACTGTGCTTGAACGCCGGGCCGCCATTGAGGCCCACGCAGGGGATACCCAGTACGGTGAATTCCACGGTCAACTCATCGCCCTGTTTGCCAGCCGGGTAGTCGCCAGGCGCACGGTGCACGGCCTTTACTTCGCTGTTGGGGAAGGTGTTGGCGTAGAAGGTCGCTGCCTCCAGGGCATCGCCGTTGTACCAGAGGCAGATCGTATTCTTGTTGTTCATCGCAAGGCTCCGCGGGTTGGAAGGTGCATGAAGTCTAGACTAACAACCTGCGATGCTGCTCAGGCTTGCACCGCCTCTCTGCCAGAGCGTGAGTCGGCCCGCCGCGAACGCCAGCTCAACCCCAATACCATCAGCAAGCCCAGCCCAGCCATGATCGCGCCTGCCAGTGAAATGGCTGGATAGCTCAACCCGGCATTGATCACCGCACCCCCCAACGCCGCACCAATCGCATTCCCAAAATTGAACGCACCGATGTTCATCGCCGAAGCCAGGTTAGGCGCGTCTTTGGCGGCCTCCATCACACGCATCTGCAACGGCGGCACCAGGGCAAAGCTGGCAGCGCCCCACAGCAGGATCGACAACGCCGCAGGCAGCGGCCATTGCATGAGCACCGAAAAGGCCAACAGCACAGCAATCAACACCACCAGCGAGATGATCAGGGTGCGGTCCACCGAGCGGTCCGCAGACTTGCCACCCCACACATTGCCCAGGGTGAGCCCGATGCCGAACAGCACCAGCATCCCCGTGACGAAGTTGGTCGAAGCGTGGGTGACGTCTCGCAGAATCGGCGCGATGTAGGTGAATACCGTGAACATCGCACTTGAGCCCACCACGGTCAGCGCCAATGCCGCCAGCACCGGCCCGCGCCCCAGCACACGAATTTCCGCCATCAGCCCGCCGCCTTTAGGGGCCGGAGCATTGGGCAAGGCCCACCACAGCGCCGCCATCACTACCGCGCCAAGCCCACTGATGCCCCAGAACGCGGTACGCCAACCAAAGTTCTCGCCAAACCAGGTCGCCAGGGGCACGCCGCCAATGGTTGCCAGGGTCAGCCCCATAAACATCGCCGCCACAGCGCCTGCGCGTTTCTCGGGCGCCACCAGGCTTGCGGCCACAATCGAGCCGATCCCAAAGAACGCCCCGTGATTGAGCGACGTCACCAGCCTGGCGATCATCAGTGTCTGGTAGTTGCTGGCCAACGCCGACAGCAAATTACCCAGGGTAAAAATCGCCATCAGCCCGACCAGCAGATAACGGCGGGGCACCCTGGCCGTTGCCAGGGTCATGATCGGCGCGCCAATCAACACGCCCATGGCGTAGGCGCTTACCAACAACCCGGCAGCAGGGATGGAAACGCCAAGATCAGCGGCGATACCGGGCAACATGCCCATGGGGGCGAACTCTGTGACCCCGATGCCAAAGGCACCGACGGACAATGCTACAAGGGGGGGATTGATACGCATGGGTGACTCCTCATCTGTGAGCCAAATGCTACAATCCTGCCTTTTGCAGCAGTAGCCCTTGGTGGGGAACTACAGCTTTGCGCAGGAGGCACAAATGGATATTGGCGGGCGGTCGGGAGAGATGGAAGTGTTCGCTATGGTCGCCGAGCACGGCAGCCTGTCGGGCGCGGCAAGGGCCTTGGGACTGACACCATCGGCCATCAGCCGCATCATCACCCGCACCGAACAGCGCATCGGCACCCGCCTGCTGCTGCGCACCACCCGCGCCATCACCTTCACCGCCGAAGGCGAAGCCTACCTGCGCGGCGCCCGACGCATCCTCGCCGACATGGCCGAAGTCGAAGACGCCATCACCGACCAGGGCGCGCCCCGCGGCCGCTTGCGCGTCAGCGCCGCACTGGCCCACGGCCGCATGACCATCGTCCCCCTGATCGCCGCCTTCAGCGCCCGCTATCCCGCCATTGTCGTCGACCTGATGCTCGGCGACGAAGTCGTGGACATCCTCGGCGGCCAGGCCGACGTCGCCATCCGCTTCGGCCCCCTCGCCGACAGCCCCCTGACTGCCCGCCTTATCGGCTCTACCGGGCAGGTTATCGTCGCCTCACCGGACTACCTGGCACGGCATGGCACCCCCGTGACGCCGCAGGATTTACTGCAGCACAACTGCCTGCGCTTCAACTTCCGCAGGGCGGCGCCGGATTGGCCGTTTCGTGTGGCGGGGCGGGAGTTTTCGCTGAAGGTGGCGGGGACGATTGAAGGGAATAGTGGTGAGGCATTGGCGCAGTTGGCGAAGCTGGGGGCGGGGGTTGCGAGGATTGGGGCGTTTAGTGTGGTGGAGGAGGTGAGGCGGGGGGAGTTGGTGGTGTTGCTTGAGGAGTTTAATCCGGGTGATGTGGAGCCGATTCATGCGGTGTTTGTGGGGGGAGGGGCGATGCCGGCGAGGACTAGGGCGTTTGTGGATTTTTTGGTGGAGCATTATCACGGTTAGTCATCAGTCAAGCGCGCGTCATCTTTTATCGATACAGGTCGTGGCATGGGACGCTAGTTTCTAAGAATCGCCTGATGCCTATTGAAACGATGCTTGCTTAAGCTGCGACGCTCTTTGCCAATGGTATAACGCTCATCATGCAATATTTAAAGCTCACCTTTATCGCGGTAGCGGTGCTGGCTTGCGCATCGAACGCGATGGCAGCGAATTGTACCTTCAACGGCTCTCCTAGCACTACAACACTTAGCTTTGGCAAAACCCTGGCCAGTGGTGCGGTGACAATCCCTGCCGACACACCAGATGGCACGGTTGTCTACCAGGATACCGCGCAGCAATTAAACTCGCACAGCTGGTCGTGCAGTTCGAACTCGCAATATGGCGTGGCGGTAAATCCAGCACTAGGCACCCCGGCCAGTGCGAAAACCACGTTCCCCATGGGCAAAACGGGGCTCTCGTTCCGTATCTGGATGGGTATGCTAGATCGCTATGAGCCTTCACTGTTTTCAATTCCCCCAAAAGGCTACGGTGTCGCAGCCGGTTCGATACGACTGGAAATTATCAAGTCAGGCCCTTTGGCTTCGAATGTCACGATTTCTGCCGGTAATTTGGGTGACCTGAAAGCAGGCGAACTGGTTCTGAACAAATTCAACCTGGCCAACCCTCTTGTAGTGAACGCTGCCTCCTGCCAGACCCCCTCCGTACTCGTTGCCATGGGGGATGATTATCAACTCCAAGACTATCGCGAGGCGGGCGCAAAACCTCGAACGGTGAGCTTGAACATCGCGTTGAACCAGTGCCAGGCGGGCATCAAGAAAGTCACCTATTCACTTAAAGCCACCACCCCCATCATTGATGCAAAAAATGGCGTGGTCGCACTCAATAGCACATCTACAGCAACTGGCATTGGCCTGCAGTTGATGAACGACGCAGGGCAACCAATTGCATTCGATACCATTTACGCATTCAACGCTTTTACGACCACCGGTACTGACTTCAAAATCCCTTTATCAGCGGCGTACTATCGTCTGCCGACAGGGAATCTAAAAGCGGGCATCGCCAATACTGAGATCACCTTCATCATGAACTACCTGTAACAAGCCAAGGGGAGTCGAGGCCCGCTCGACTAATGGGGCAGATTTGTTTTTAGAAATTAAGTTTGTTTCCGGTTCACTGTTTTTTCGCTCCAGCTTGCCTGTAATCGCATCGACATAACCTCCCAACCTGTTCTTGACCTTTGCGTGCGCAATCTCGTTTTTTCAGCTTGCTGAATCGTTTCATCGGGTTTATAAAACGCCCACAACTCCAATAAAGGCGACCATCATGACCCCACTAAAACTCCTCGTTGCCCTCAGCGCACTCTCTGCCGCCTCCCACGCCCTGGCCTGGGACTACGTGCTGCTCGACACCGACAAAGCCGCCCAGAACTGGCAGGTCACCAGCCAGCAACTCGGCATCCACACCGACAAGCCCTTCAGCGTTACCCTGCGCACCTTGCACGGTGGTCGGCAGGAGGGCGTGAGCATCGTGGATATCGACAACGGCACGATGAAACTCTCGGTGGTGCCGACGCGTGGCATGAACGTGTTGCAGGCGTCGGTCGGTGATGTGCGCATGGGCTGGGATTCGCCGGTCAAGGAAGTGGTCAATCCGTCCTTTATCGAGCTCAATGGCCGTGGTGGTCTGGGTTGGCTGGAAGGTTTCAATGAGTTGGTCACCCGCTGCGGCTATGAATGGGTCGGGCACCCTGGCATCGACAACGGCGAGTTGCTGACCCTGCACGGTCGGGCCGCGAATATTCCTGCGAATAAAGTCACCCTGCATATCGATGAAAAACCGCCGTACGCCATCACCCTGCGTGGCGAGTTGAAGGAGCAGGCGTTCAAGAAGGTCGATTTCTCCGTTGCGACCGAACTGGTCACCGAGCCTGGCAGTGTGATGTTCGCGCTCAACGACACGCTCACCAACAATGGCGATTATCCGAAGGAATACCAGGCGCTGTATCACAGTAACTTCAGCACGCCGTTCCTGGAGCAGGGCGCGCGTTTCGTTGCGCCGGTGAAGCAGG
Organism: Pseudomonas sp. L13; assembly: GCF_009935965.1. Lineage (NCBI taxonomy): Bacteria > Pseudomonadati > Pseudomonadota > Gammaproteobacteria > Pseudomonadales > Pseudomonadaceae > Pseudomonas > Pseudomonas sp. L13. The sequence goes on along the minus strand of NZ_QODJ01000012.1, from coordinate 107,503 downwards.
TGTCGCCGTTCAACGACAAGGCCAAGGGTGAACTGGCCGACTGGCAAACCTACCGCGCACCGACCAAGGACTATGACGAAACGGTTTACAACGTGGTGCCGTATGCCGATGCCAAGGGCGATACCTTGACCGTGCTGCATAACAAGGCCGGTAGCCTGGGGGTGTCGGTGGGTTTCAATACGCAGACACTGCCGGTGTTTTCTCTGTGGAAGAACACCGATACCCAAGGGCAGGGTTATGTGACGGGGCTGGAGCCGGGGACGAGTTTTTCCTATAACCGTCGTTATCAACGGCCACTGAACTTGGTGCCTACAATCGGGGCGAAGGAACATAAACAGTTCCGTATCAGCTACAGCTTGTTGGCGGATAAGGCGGCTGTTGATAAAGCCTTGAAGCAGGTCAGCGAGATTCAGGGTGGGCGGGAGACTGAGGTGCGGCAGACGCCTTTGGTGGATCTGACCAAGGGGTGATGTTGGCTGGAGCTTTCACGTGGGGCCCGGCGTTCTTCATCGAAGCCGGAATCGCCCTGCAACTGTAGGAGCGAGCTTGCTCGCGAAAAACCCACAGGCGCCGCGTTCACTCAGGAAGCCCGCGTTATCGTTGACGTTTTTCGCGAGCAAGCTCGCTCCTACATTGGGGTTGGTATTGATAGTGGGCCGTGTTCAGCGCAGGGTTTTCTGTCATCGACGGGCATGCATACTGGAATAACCGTATTTCAGGAGTGCTTCCATGATTCGCAGGGCCTTACCCGCCGACGCAAAAGCCATTGCCCAGGTGCATATCAGCAGTTGGCAGGATGCCTACCGTGACCTGATGCCCGCCCAGTTCTTGAGCGGGTTGCAAGCAACGCTGGTTAGGCGCGAAGCCCATTGGGTTCGCTCGCTTGCCTTGGGTGAGTCGACGGTATGGGTTGCCGAGGTGGGCCAGCAGGTGGTTGGCTGGATAGCTGTGGGCGCCAGCCGTGATGCAGACGCCGCGCAGGCAAATGCAGGTGAAGTCATGGCTATCTACGTGCTCGCTGGGCATTGGCAAACCGGCGTTGGGCTGGCCTTGTGGAAAGCCGGCTTGCAGGATCTATTGGCGCAAGGCTATGAGCGTTTAATGCTGTGGATCTTGGCCGGTAATGAACGGGCTATTCGATTTTATCGCCGGGCGGGGTGTGTGGAGGAGGCCGGGACTGAGCGCGATCTTGAAAGGGGCGGTGTTGCACTGGTGGAGGTGAGGTATGGTTTGCCGTTGAGATAGCGTCGGTATCTACACAACTTTGCAGACCGTAGCAGCCGACGGTAACCACGATGCGAAGCGAGTCGCTCTTGATCTGCTTTTGATCTTGATCTTAAGCGCCCCGTCAAACCACGCTGGCGGATTACGGGCACACCGAGCCTGGGCGAGGTGCCGAGTGGTGGGGCAAGAGCGTTTTGCTTACTTTTGCCTGGGCCGGCATTCCGGCTTTTCAAAAGTGAGCCGCCGTCAGGGCGGAACCCTAAGCGGCCGTTACCGCAGCAGTGGATATGTACTCGATATAACAGTGTCGCCTGTCAGGCCGTCATCGCAGGCAAGCCAGCTCCCACATGTGGAATCGCGGGGCACAGTTAGATCGGCGTCGGCTGCCAGGGGCACTCCCACCTCACTCATGCCCTGCGCGCAGTCAACAACACCGCCGCCGCCGCTGACAACAACCCCGCGCAGCAGCGATTGAACAGGCGCTTGCCCTTGGGCTCGGCAAACCAGCGGCGCATATGCAGGCCCATATAGGCATAGGCGCTGATGGCGACCCATTCCAAAGCCAGGAACATCACACCCAGCAGGGCAAATTGCGCGGTGATGGGTTGGCCGGGCACCACGAATTGCGGGAGGAAGGCGGTGAAGATCAGGATGGCTTTGGGGTTGCCCGCCGCCACCAGAAACTCCTGCCGCGCCAACGCCCACAGCCCTACCTTATTCGTTGCGGTGTCCACCTGCTGCTGCGGGTCTGCGCGCCAGAGCTGATACGCGAGGTAAAGCAGATACGCCGCGCCGAGAATCTTGATCCCGTAGAACAACAACTCCGAGGTTTGCAGCACCACCGCCAACCCAGCGGAGGCGAGGGCGATCATGCCAGCGAAGGCCAACAGGCGGCCGAGACCGGCGAGGCAGGAGGTGCGGTAGCCGTAGCGGGTAGCGTTACTTACCGACAACAGGTTATTGGGGCCGGGGGCCATGTTCAGGGCGAAGCAAGCGGGGAGGAAGAGGGCGAGGGTAGCGAGGTCCATGGCGGCTCCGGGTTGGCAGGTCGTAAGGCAGCGTGGGTTGATAATTCGTGGCGGCGCTTATGGCCCCGCGAGCGCTTCAGGTGCTGCGCCAAATAACCGATCGGCAATTTGCCTACCCCGTTCCAAGCCTTCCTGCGTCAACCAAATGGACTTGTTTTTGTTCACCGGATTACTGATAAAACCTTGCTCGTGAAGCCGGTTCATTATTTGAAAGTCGTGGCCTTTCCATGAGTTGCCGTTATCAAAGCTGAAGGTGGTCAGCAGGGCAAGTACGGCTTCCTCAATCAGTTTTTCGTCGTATTCCATAATGGGTACTCCGCTTGAGTGACACAGACCCTGTTGAGTTTACGCTCAACATCACGCCGCACTCCATACCGCTAACTCATACCCATCCGGATCGGCAAAATGGAACCGGCTGCCACCTGGGAAACGCAAACGTCTGGCGGGTTATTTCCCACACGCTCAAGGATGAAACCTGCGCCCCAACGCATCCAGCCGCACCGCGATCGGTGGCAGGCGTTCGCTGCTGCGCGCGAGTGTCTCGACGTCGTCGGCGGTGTTCTGGGCGATGCTTTGCACCGATTGCAAGCGCTCGACGATCTCCAAGTTGGCCGAGGTCTGCTCGCGGGTGGTGGTGACGATGTGGCCGTTGAGTTGGTCGATGTGCGCGATGTCCTCGCCCACCGCCCGTAGCATGTCCACGGCCTCTTGGCTGTCGGCCACGCAGCGCTCTACGCCTTCGCGGCTGGCGTGCATGGCTTCGACGGCTTGGCGGCTGCCGTGTTGCAGGCCCTCGATGATGCTCTTGATTTCCTGGGTGGAGAGGGCGGTGCGCTGGGCCAGGCTACGCACTTCATCGGCCACCACGGCGAAACCACGGCCTTGCTCGCCGGCGCGGGCGGCTTCGATGGCGGCGTTGAGGGCCAGCAGGTTGGTCTGGTTGGCGATGCTGCTGATCACTTCCAGCACCGAGCCGATTTGCTCAGCCTGTACCGCCAGGGATTCTACGGTCGACTCCGTGCCGTTGATGCGCGAAGCCAATTGGCTGATTTCATGCTGGGCGCGGCCGACGCTTTCCTGGCCGCGCACAATCTGCTGGCTGGCCTGGCCCGCGTGTTCGACTGCCTGTTCGACCTGCACCGTAATGTGGCCCATGGCGTCTTCCATGCGCTGCATCGAGCCGGTCATCTCGCCGATCTGTGCCAACTGATGCCGGGCGCCTTTTTCCAGGGTGCCGCTGGCGCTGGCCAGTTCCTGGCCGAGCTGGCCCAGGCCATGGGAGTCGCGAGCGACGCCGTCGATCAGGTGGGTGAGTTGCTGCAGGAAGTGCTCGAAACGCTTGGCGAGGGACACGTGAGCCTTGCCTTCACCTTGGGCGGTTTCCACCGTGAACTGCGAGGTGACGGCGAGCATCTTCTCAAGCATTTCCTGGCTCTCCACCGCTTCGGCCTGGCTATGGATGGCCAGGTAGAGCAGGGCGATGGTCTCCATCACCACATAGAAGGCGTGGACGAAGACCATGGTCCAGCCGCCGTGATGCTCCATCACAAACACCGGAAAACCCTGGTGCTGCAACGCGTGGAACACCACGTGATGCACCGCGATGGTCAGCGCTGCCACCAGGATCGGCAGCCAGTCACGGTAAAAGGTCAGCACCGCCAACAGCGCGAAAATGCCGAAGTGGGATTCAATCACCCCGTGCGCCTGGTTGATGTGCAACGCCGCCATCACCATCAAGCCGGCGCCCAGTGCACAGCGCATGACGCGGGTGCCGCCGATGACGCGGTACAGCGCCGTGAGCACCACGCCGGTGCCCCCACCGACGATCACGGCCTGCATGAGGGTGTCGTGCCAGAACGCCAGGCCGAGGGAGAACAGCAACATCAACCAGATCAATGCCAGCATGATGCGGTCGGCCTTGCGATAGTGCTCTAGAAAACGGACGGGCATTCACTCTTACTCCATGAGAGGGGGCATCGAGGTCAAGCAAGCACGCGGTGTGCCACACAGGCGCGCCGCTGTGGAGTCAAGCAGATGTTCAGGATTGTCGCCGGTTACCCACGCGTTATCGGCATTTGGGCGTGGGACTTTAAGAACGGCTGCCCGAGCGGGCAGCCGAAGTAGCGATGAGGCTCAGAAGCTGTACTTGGCGGTCAGCATCATGTTGCGGGGGCTGCCATAGGAGTCGCCGCCATAGTCCACACTGTTGGAGATGGACTGGTAGTAGTGGCGATCGAAGATGTTGTTGGCGTTGAGCTGCAGGTCCAGGTGTTGATTGACCCGATAGCCTGCCATCAAGTCAGTGACGGCGTAGCCGCCTTGCTTGAGTCGGTAATAGCTGTCATCCGCCAGTTTGATGTCGTTGTACATACGGCTCTGCCAGGAGATATTGCCGCCGACCCGGAGTTTTTCCAGCGGGCCCTGGAAGTTGTAGCGTGTGGTCACTTTGAACAGATGTTCCGGGATGTCGGTATCGAACTGCTTGTTGACCTTCTGCGGGTTGGCGTCGTCCTTGATGGTGTGGGTGCGCGCATAGGTATAGCCGCCGCCGACCTGCCAGTTTTCGGTCAGGGCGCCTTGCAGTTCGAAGTCGATACCCTGGCTGCGGATTTCACCCGAGGCCACAGAACAGGACGCCTGCGGGCAGTTGGGCACCACCACGGCCACGGCGCGGTTTTCCTGGTCGACGCGGAACAGCGCCACGCTGGCATTCAGCGTGCCACCAAAATATTCACCTTTGACCCCGACTTCATAATTTTTACCGACGATGGGTTTGAGTGGAGTGCCGGCGATGCTCTTTTCTTTTTGCGGCGTGAAGATGTCGCTGTAGCTCACATACACCGAATGCTGGTCGTCCAGGTCGTAGATCAAGCCGGCGTAGCGGGTGAGGTTGCGGGTGACCTTGTAGTCGCCGGCGGCATCACGGTTGTCGTAGTCGTACCAGTCCAGGCGAGCGCCGAGGATCAGCTTCAGCGGGTCGGCCAGGCTCAGGCGGCTGGTCAGGTAGAAACCGTCCTGGGTGGTGACTTCGCGCACATTGTTGGTGCGGGTGAAGTTCGGTTTGCCCGCATTGATCGGCCAGTTGAGGTCGTACGGGCTGTAGTTGTGGGTGGTCATGTCGTAGATGCGCTTGCTGGCGCCCACCACCAGTTCATGGCTACGGCCGAACGCCTCGAACGGGCCGCTGGCAAAGGCGTCGAGCCCGGCCTGGTTTTCATCGTAGCTGGCCTGGTAAACGGTGCGGGCCAGGGTGTTGTTGGTCCAGCGCGATTGGTAGGAGCCGGAGAACAAGGCGTTCTGTTCGGCGTAGTTGGCGTTGACCTGCAGGCTCCAGTCGTTGGCCAGGCGCTGGCGCAGCTCGGCGAAAACGGTGTTGATTTCCTGGTCTTTGTTTTCCCAGTCGGTGCCTGGGTTGTAAGAGCGCGACAGGTCCAGGTGGCGGCCATCCAGGCCGACCATCGAAGCGCCCCAGAAGTAGTTGGTCTTGTCCTTCTGGTTCGAGTAACCGAGGGTCAGGGTGGTGTCTTCACCCAGGTCGGCTTCGGTGACGGCGTAGAACAGGCCATGACCCTGCTCGGCCTTGTCGATAAAACTGTTGGCATCGCGGTAGGAGGTGACGACGCGGCCCCGCCAGGTGCCGCTGTCATTGAGTGGGCTGGAGGCGTCGAACTCGCCACGGTAGTCGTCCCAACTGCCGACGGCGCCGGTGAGCGTGACTTTTTGCTCGTCCAGTGGCCGCTTGCGGATCAGGTTGATGGCGGCCGACGGGTTGCCCGCGCCGATCACCAGGCCGGTAGCACCGCGCACCACTTCGACGCGGTCGAACATTGCCAGGTTTGGCTGGGCGCCTACCGAGGCACCGTTGTAGCCGCTGGGGATGCCGTCATACATGAGGTTGTCGATGTCGAAACCGCGCGCGGTAAAGCCTTGTCGCCCAGGGCCGTTGGAGTAATTGAGGAACAGTCCCGGCGTGGCGTTGACCACGTCGTTGATGCTGGTCATAGCCTGGTCATCCATGCGCTGGCGCGTGATCACGGTGACGGCCTGCGGGGTTTCGCGCAGGGTCAGCGGCAGTTTGGTCGCGGTCTTCATCGAGCCGGTGGTGTACGACTCGCTGCCTTCGGTGGTTGCGCCAAGCTGTTGGCCCGAGACCTGGGTAGCGCCCAGCTCGATGGTGGCCGGGGCTTCGGCGTCGGCGGCAATGGCCGCATTGGAGGTTGCTAGAGCAATAGTGATTGCCATCAGGCTGGGTGTAAAAACGTTGCCGCCGCGTTGTTGCACAGACATGAAAGTAGGGCTCCCCAAGTGCCGTCCGTGGCGAATAGTAAATCTGTTGATAATTATTCGCATCAGTTTGGCAGATTGAGTCTGTAGGTAAAAGCCCCAACTCTGTAGGAGCGAGCTTGCTCGCGAAAGACTCACAGGCGCCGCGTTTTACTCAGCACGCACGCGTTATCGTTGAGGTTTTTCGCGAGCAAGCTCGCTCCTACAGGGTTGCTTTCAGGTGAACAGGATTTCGTAGGGCTCGCGCATGCGTTCCAGCAATATTTGCGCGAGCATCGGTGGTAAGCCGATCTGCGGGTCGCCCACCAATTGGCTGGCGTAGGCATGGGCGGCGTGCAGCTTGAGCGCGACAGTCCAGGTGTCCAGGCGGACCTTGCGCGCACGTTGCCAGGGCATTGCCGCGCTTTCCCGGGCCGGCCAATGCCAGGCCCAGATCGGCAGTTCATATAGTTGCGCGCTTACCAGGCTGCACGCCTTGGCAGTCGCGCGGCCAACGGCATCGTGGTCGTCATTGCCGTCGTTGCGCCAGGTGGTAAACACCACGTCGCCGGGGTGCAAGTAGCGCGCGATGAATTGGCTCATCTGCTGTTCACGGGCGGCCAGGGCGTCATCACAAAACCCGCCACGAATCCATTTCAGGCTGTGCAAGGGCATGCCCAATCGGCGCAGGGCCTCGGCGCTTTCCTGGGGGCGCACCACGCTCAAGCGGCTGGCCGGCCATACTTGAGAGCCCGGATGGCTGGCGCTGCCATCGGTGATGGAGATCAATTGCAGTGGATGCTCCTGGGTGCTGAGCAGTTGCAGCAAACCGCCGCATGCCAGCACTTCATCGCCCGGGTGCGGGGCGATCACCACCACGCGAGCGCCGCGCGGTACCAGGGTGTTCAGGGAGATGATGGGGGTTTGCGCCAACTGCGGCGCACTGTTCCAGATTTGCGCGGGGCCGCGGCGGCCTTCGCTTAAGGAGGCAGGCTTCATGGGTGTCACATCCTTGTCGGTTGATACCGGGTCGTACCCCGTTGACGGGACGACGCTCTTGTCTTCACCCCAGGCTCCGCTGGGGTGAGTGCTGTGCGAGGCGTTAGGAGCATAGACAGGCATGGGTGTCTGCACAACTTTGATGCGATGTTTGCTGGGCTGACGTCATCGCAGGCAAGCCAGCTCCCACAGGGGGCTATGTTGCCCACAAAATCAGCGCCTGGCACAGATCCCTGTGGGAGCTGGCTTGCCTGCGATGACGGCGCCCCAGCCGACGGGGATATTGGATCAGTCAGCTGTTGAACGTTTTTGTTTTCACCCAGCCTGCATCAAGCTCTTCAGATAGTCCCCAAACCCACCCTCAGCCCGGCAATCCAGGCGCGCACTGGTCACCACTTGCGGTGCATGGCTCCAGGCAATAGAAGCGCCGCAACGCTCCAAGTCACGCACCAGCTGAACATCCTCGTGGCATTCCAGCGGTTCAAACCCACCGGCCTCTACATAGGCGCGGGCGCTCACGCCCAGGTTGGCACCGTGGATATGCCGATGCCCGTCGCGGGCCTGGTAGGCCTGGTGATAGCGGATCTGCGCAGCCGGGTCGAAGCCTTCGCTCCAGGCGTCTACGGTGACTGTGCCGCACACCGCGTCACAACCTTGAGCCAGTTGGGCCACCAGCCAGTCAGGGGCGACGCGGCTGTCGGCGTCGGTACAGGAAATCCATCGCGCGCCTTGCTCCAGCAAGTACTGTGCACCCACGCCACGGGCATGCCCCACATTGCGAGCCTGCACATGCAGGCAGTGCACGCGGTGCGCCTGGGCTATCGCCGCGCTGGCATCGCTGCAGCTGTCGAGCACCACCAGGATGTGTACCGCTTCACCCAGCAAGCCCGGGTGGTCGGCGGCGATTCGCGCAGCCCTCAGGCAATCATCCAACAGGGCTTCTTCGTTATGTGCCGGGATCAGAATACCGATCATCGTAAACCCTCGTGGCGAGCGACCGAGGTGCCATCGAGGCTCCACAGGTCGAGCAGGAAGTCCGGGTCCTGGTACTGCACCAACGGTGCTCCACCCAGACGCTGTTGCAGCACGGCGTGCACCTGTTCGGCGGTTTGCGGGCAACCGTCAATGGGCACTCGCCAGTGGCAGGCCAGGAGTTGCCCGTCAGCGGTCAAGGCGGCGAGGGCGCAATCGATCAGACGATTAAAATCATCTGCATCAAGGTAGTAACAAAGCTCACTCAATACGATCAGTTCGAACTGCCCGCTGGGCCATTGCTCCGGCAGGCGACGCTGCTCCACGCGGGCATGAGCAAAACGCTCCAGCCGCGCCTGTGCCAGTCGCACCGCAGCGCTGGCGGTGTCGCAGCACAGCAGGCGGTCGCAACGTGGCGCCAGCTCGGCACTCAGTTCGCCATTGGCACAGCCCGGCTCGAATATCGACGCATAGCGCGGCCGCGTCAGCATGGCCAAGGTCAGGGCGCGCTTGCGTTGTTCGTACCAGCGCTGACGAAAAGCCCAAGGGTCGTCATTGCCGGCAAACAATTGGTCGAAGTAGGGGGTTGCCACACTCATACGAACACCACTTCAAAAGGTTGCAGCAAGCGCTCTACCACATAGGGCGCCAGCACCGCAGGCAAGCCGATTTGCGGGTCACCCTCCAACTGGCTGGCAAAGGCGTGGATCGCATGGCGTTTGCGCGCCACTTGTTCGGCGGTCAGCGGGATTTTGCGCGCCCGATGCCAGGGCACTGTGTGGTCTTCGGCGGTGGCCCAGTGCCAGGTCCATACCGGCAGTTCACACAACGTGGCGCCGATGGCCTTGGCTGCCTTGGCGCTGGCGCGGCCCACCGCTTCATGATCGCAATGCCCATCCTCGCACCACGTGGCAAACACCACGTCGTTGGGCTTGAGGTGGCGCTGGATAAACTCGCACAGCTGGGTTTCGCGCTCGGCGACGTGGCTGTCGGCAAACCCGCCGCGCAGCCATTTCAAACTGTGCAGCGGCAAGCCAAGGCGGTGCAGGGCCTGGGCTGATTCCTGCGGGCGCACCACGCTCAGGCGCTCCACCGGCCAGCGCCGGGAGCCAGGGTGGCTGGCGCTGCCATCGGTGACCGAGATCAACTGGATGGGGCGATCCAATGCAGCCAACCCTTGCAGCAAGCCGCCGCTGCCCAGCACTTCATCATCCGGGTGCGGGGCGACGATTACCGCTCGATGCCCTGGCGGCACCAACTGCGCCACGCTGATGTGTGGCAACTCGGCCAGCCGTTCAGCGTTTTGCCAGTGGCTCAACGGCGTGCCCTGGCCAACGATCGGGTTGGGCTTCATAGCGCCCACCTCCCTGAGGGCTCGCCAGCGACCTGTTCGCCCAAAGCGGCCAAGTCGCGTTCGGCATGGCTTTGCCGCACATACACCGGCAAATCCGCCATCAACTGGGCAAAGTGCGGGTCCTTGCAATACGGCCCGGCGCCGACCGCACGGCCCACATGGTGGATCACTTGCTCGACCGTGTCCTCGATACACGCGCGCGTCTGTTGCGCCAGTTGCCGCGCATCGGCGCGTGGCTGGCGGTCGATCTGCGCGGCGCTGGCGCGTAACACGCAGGCGGCGCTGTTCAGGGCACTGTCGACCGCGCCGAGGTGGGCCAGCGCATGGGGCTCCGCACGCGAGGCACACTGGGCGCGCAGCACTTCGCCCAGGCGTTGCGCGGCGCCGTACCAGCACGCGGCGATGCCGATGCCGCCGTGCCAGAAGCCCGGGCGAGACAGATAGTCGCCCGGGTCACCCACGGCAATCCCCCTGACGGCGCTGAACAGGATGTCGACGCTACCGGTCGCCGCCATGCCCACCGCCTTCCAACCTTCATCCGTCACCGTGATGCCGGGCTGATCCATCGCCACGGCCACCAGTTGCTGGCGGTCCTCTTCGTCCCAGGCCGTCAACAAGCCATGGCTGACCACCGCCGCACCGGAACACCAGGCTTTGCGCCCCTCGACGAGTAGCCGCTGGCCGTCGCGGCGCACGCGCACCTTGGCGGTCGGCGGCTCGGCCGCCCACATGCCCCAGGTGCTGCCCAGCGGCGGCAAGGGGCTGTCGAGTTCGGCAATGATCGCCAGCGCATCGGTATGGCCTTCGAACAACTTGCACAGGCGCAGGTCATGCCCGGCCACCTGGGCCAATTGGCTCAAGCGGGCCAGGGTATCGCCGCTGCCCGGTAACGGCAGTTGATCAAGGCCTTCCTCTTGAAGAGCCCTCAGCGCATTGCCCAGGGCTTGCGTGTCGGCATAGCCCCGGTAGCCCTGAAGGAAACCGTGCAAAGCCATCTCACACCTCGCCTTCGTGCTGCAGTTCAAACAATAGCAGCGAGCGACCGGTGACCGCGTACTCGTGCTCGAAATCAAAGCGTTCCTGGCCACGCACAGCCGGGTCGTTGGTGTCGAGCAAGCAGGTCCAGAACTCACCCTCCGGCACCGGCGGCAGGCGGAAATTGACCATGTCGTGATGGGCGTTGACCACCAGCAGCAGCGTGGCGTCGGCCCCGGCACGGCGAATCCCGGTTTCCTGGGCGCGGCCGTCCATCAGCATGCCCAGGCAACGGCCCTGGCTGTCTTCCCATTGCTCGGTGGTCATCTCGTTGCCATCCGGCGCCAGCCAGGTGACGTCCTTCACGCCGATGTCTTCGTTGTAGTCGCCCACCAGGAAACGCCCGCGCCGCAGGATCGGGTAAGCCAGGCGCAACTTGATCAGACGCTTGACGAACTTGAGCAGGGCCTTGCCGTCATCGTCCAGGTCCCAGTTGACCCAGCCGATCTCGCTGTCTTGGCAATAGGCGTTGTTGTTGCCGTGCTGAGTGCGCGCGAACTCGTCCCCGGCGACGATCATCGGCGTGCCCTGGGCCAGCAGTAGGGTGGCGAAGAAGTTGCGCATCTGGCGCAAGCGCAGCGCGTTGATCTCGGGGTCGTCGGTAGGGCCTTCGACACCGTGGTTCCAGGACAGGTTGTTATTGCTGCCGTCCTGGTTGTTCTCGTCGTTGGCCTCGTTGTGTTTGTCGTTGTACGACACCAGGTCGTGCAAGGTGAAACCGTCGTGGGCGGTGATGAAGTTCACCGAGCTGTACGGCCTGCGCCCACGGTGGTTGAACATCTCGCCCGAGGCGGTCATGCGCCCGGCGAAATCGGCGAGCTGGCCGTCGTCGCCTTTCCAGAACGCCCGCACGGTATCGCGGAAACGGTCGTTCCACTCCACCCAGCCTGGTGGGAAATTGCCCACTTGGTAGCCGCCGGGGCCACAGTCCCAGGGCTCGGCGATGAGTTTCAACTGGCGCAGGATCGGGTCCTGGCGGCAAGCCACGAGGAAACTGTGGCGCTCATCGAACCCGTCGCGGTAGCGCCCGAGAATGGTCGCCAGGTCGAAGCGGAAGCCGTCCACGTGCATCTCGGTGGCCCAGTAACGCAGGGAGTCTGTGACCATCTGCAACACGCACGGATGGCTCAAGTCCAGCGTATTACCAGTGCCGGAATCGTTGATGTAGAAACGCTTGTCGTCGGGCATCAGCCGATAGTAAGAGGCGTTGTCGATGCCGCGCATCGACAGGGTCGGGCCGCGCTCGTTGCCTTCGGCGGTGTGGTTGTAGACCACGTCCAGAATCACTTCCAGCTTTTGCTCGTGCAGGTGCGCGACCATCTCCTTGAATTCGGCGATCTTGCCGCTGGCCAGGTAGCGCGGGTCGGGGGCGAAGAATGCGATGCTGTTGTAGCCCCAGTAGTTGGTCATGCCTTTTTCCAGCAGATGCTGGTCGTTGACGAAGGCGTGCACGGGCAACAGCTCGACCGAGGAAATGCCCAACTGACGGATGTGCTTGAGTACGTCATCTTCCATCAAGCCGGCGCAGGTCCCTCGCACTGATTCGCCGACCGAAGGATGGCGCATGCTGATGCCGCGCAGGTGGGTTTCGTAGATGATCGTACGGTCCCACGGCACCCGTACCGGTTGGTCGTTGCCCCAGGTGTGCGCCGGGTCGATGACCTTGCACTTGGGCACGAAGGGCGCACTGTCGCGTTCATCGAAACTGAGGTCGTCGTCCGGGTGGCCGATGGTGTAGCCAAACAGCGCTTCGGACCATTTGAGCTCGCCCACCAGTTGCTTGGCGTAGGGGTCGATCAGCAGTTTGTTGTGGTTGAAGCGATGACCATTGGCCGGGTCATAGGGGCCGTATACGCGATAACCGTAAATCAGCCCGGGATGAGCATCGGGCAGGTAGCCATGAAAGATTTCGTCGGTGTATTCGGGCAGTTCGATGCGTTCCAGCTCAACCTCGCCGGTATCGTCGAACAGGCACAGCTCCACTTTGGTGGCGTTGGCGGAAAACAGCGCAAAGTTCACACCCAGGCCATCCCAGGTGGCGCCGAGGGGGAAGGGCAAACCTTCACGGATCCGCGACGGCTCATGATCCGGCGTCGCTGTGGTGTTGTCGGGTTTGCTCATCGAGTTGCTCCTGCAAGGGGTCTTTTTTCGGGCCGAACGCCGCCGTACTGACGGTGCTTCAGCGCATGACATGGACGGAAAAGGGCCTGCAGCGCGCAATGCGTGCTGCAGGCCCGAGAAATCATGGGGCGGGCGGTTTGGGCTTCTTCGGGGCGGCGGGTTTCTTTGCCCCAGGCTTGGCGGCGGCAGGCGCAGCCGGCTTGGGTTTGGCCGCAGCCTTGGGCGCGGTTTTTGGCTTGGCGGCCGGTTTAGGCTTGCTTGGCGTCAGCGCCTCGGCTTCGGCCAGCTTGCGCGCCATTTCCCAGTGGCGGTCATGGGCGCCATCGGGCTTGCCTTCAGACTCCCAGATCTGATGCGCCAGTTCGCGAATGCGTTTGTCTTCTTTACTCATCACAAACTCCTCACAGAAAATTTTCAGCTTTCTTGATTATCAGGATTGATAAAGACATTGACCGGGAGATCCCCCAGGGCAGCGCTGATCAACAGCTCCTTGTTGGGTGTGACTACGCCCGTTTGAAAAAGTCCCTTCCAGTTTTGTGCAGGGGCGGCGAACGGTAATTTCACCCGCGTATCGCCCCAAACCTGCGCATTGATCTGGGGAAACATCCCGTTTTCAAGCAACGGGTAAGACCAGCGCGGCACCACCACCAGCAACTGCCTGCCCTGATGTTCACGGTAGAACGCAACCACGCGTTCCGCGTGTTGGCCCAGCACTTGCAGCGGTGCGTAGCTGCCATGGCGCAGCAGTTCGGGGCAGGCTTTACGCAGGCCCAACACCTGGGCGATCACTGCCTGTTTGATACGCCCGTCGCGCCAGTTGAACAACAGTTCGCCGATGTCCGGTGGTGCCTGCAATGCCCGTTGCCGCGCAGCGAAGTCCACCGTGCGACGGTTGTCCGGGTCGACCAGGCTGAAGTCCCAGAACTCATCGCCCTGGTAAATATCCGGCACACCCGGCACGGTCAGATGAAGCAAGGTTTGCGCCAGCCCATTCAGGGCGCCGGCAGGGGCGATGGCCTGGGCGGCGCTGTCCAGGGCACTGCGCAACGGCGCACCGGCCTCACTGAGCAGCAGGCGCTTGAGGAACGCTTCCACCGCCTGTTCGTAAGCCTCGTTGGGCGCGCTCCAACTGCTCTGCAACTTGGCCTCGCGCAGGGCTTTTTGCTGCCACTGCCACAGGCGTTGCTGGTACGCCTCCAGATCGGGGTTGGGCTCCAGCGGCCAACTGCCCAGCAGCACCTGATAGAGAATCAACTCATCACCCGCCGAGGGGCTCTCGGCGCTCGCGCGCAAGGGCTCGGCCAGGCGACGCCAGTGCTCGACCTGTTCGGCATACCAGGTGGCGCACTCGCTGAGCACCGCCAGGCGCGCACGGGTGTCTTCGCCGCGTTTGTGGTCGTGGGTGGCGGTGGCCAGCAGGTTGCCAGGGAAGGTCTTCAGGCGCTGTTGATTGGCCGCATGGAAATCTGCCAGCGGCGCACTGAATTGCTCGGTACTGAAACCCACATCGTTGCGCGACAACAACACCGCCGAGCGGTAGAACGCGGTGTCTTCTACAGCCTTGGCGGCGGCGGGTGAGGTCAGTTGCTGGAAGCGCACGCAGGCATGCTTGAGCATCTTGCGCGCGCGGCCCACCGGGCGATTGCGCCAGGGCTGGCCACCGAGCCATTGCTCCAGGTGGTCGAGCACCGGCCAGTCGCCTTCGCTGAGGGTGCTGCGCGCACCCTCCATGGCCTGCTGGAACACCTTGTCATCGTCCGCACTGCGGCCCTTGGCGCTGATGTAGGTGCGGTACACCGGGAAATGCACAATCAGTTCCTGCAAGGCCCGGCGGATGGCGCCCAGCGTCAGGTCACGGGTCATCACATCATCTCGGGCCACTTGCAGCAGGGCCTGGGCCACGCTTTCGAAGTCGCCGCCCAACGAACCATTGAGGATCTGCTGGCGGGCCAGCCGCGCTTCTTCGCCGAAGGCTGAGGGTCGTTCGCTGCAACGCGTCCACATCTCGGCCAGCGGCGCGAAACCCTCGGGGTGGTGTTGCAGCAATGACAGCTGGTTCATGAACTCGTAGCCGGTGGTGCCATCCACCTGCCAGTCTTCGCGCAGGGTTTCGCCTTCGCCAAGGATCTTTTCGACAAAGATCGGCAGGTGACGCTGGGGTGACAGCGCATCCACCCGCCGACGCAATTTGCGGCAATAGCCACGCGGGTCGGCTAGGCCGTCGATATGGTCGATGCGCAGGCCGTCGACCAGCCCCGCGCTGATCAGCTCGAAAATCTTGCCATGGGTGGCTTCGAACACCGCTGCACGCTCGACCCGCAGGCCACCCAGCTCATTGACGTCGAAGAAGCGGCGCCAGTTGATGTCGTCCGCGGCGGTGCGCCAACTGGCCAGGCGATAGGTCTGTTGCTCAAGCAGGTGATGCAGGCGCGCGAAGCCCTCGGGCTGGCGACTGTCGAATGCGGCCAGGCGCTGCTCAATAGCTGGCAGCACCTCGCTGGCGCGTTCGGCCAGGGCTTGTTTGAGCGCGGCGGCTTCGGCGTAGGCGTCGTGGTGATAGGCGAGGGCGGCGAAGCCCTCGGCCAGCGGTTTAAGTAACTCATCGCTGCCCAGGATCAGGCCGTAGTCCCGCGGGCAAATCGGAAAACGGTGTTCGTAATGCTCGACGTAGAAACTCCCCTGTTCGGCATCGAACTTGAGCGCCAAGGTGCCATTCTGCAAGGCTTCGCCGTAATCGCTGCCGAGGAAGGGCATTAGCAACTGGCCCTTGAGCAATGGGTCGGGGGAATGCCACTGGATGTCGAAGAACTCGCTGTAGGGACTCAGGCGGCCCCACTCCAGCAGGTCCAGCCACCAAGGGTTGTCCGCGCCGCCCACGGCCATATGGTTGGAGACGATATCGAGGATCAAGCCCATCTCGTGCTCACGCAGCGCGGCGACTAGGCGACGCAACGCCGCTTCGCCACCCAGCTCCGGGTTGACGCGGGTCGGGTCGACCACATCGTAGCCGTGCATGGAGCCGGCGCGGGCGCTTAACAGCGGTGAGGCATACAGATGGCTGATGCCCAGTTGGGCGAAATACGGCACCAGCGGCACCGCATCATCGAGGGTAAAGCCTTTATGAAATTGCAGGCGCTGGGTGGCGCGCAGGGGCAGTGCGTTCATCGGTCACGCTCATAGGCTTGGTTGCGCGCCACGGCCAGCAGTTCGAGGCGGCGCGCGGCGCTGTCATTGTCGAGCAGGCTGGCGGCTTCGCCGGGCAAGCGGCGGCGCCAATTGGGGTGGGTGTCGAGGGTACCTGGCAGGTTGGCTTGCTCCTCGATGCCCAGTGCATCTTCCAAGGGCAACAACACCAGAGGCGCGCGGGTATGGCCCAGGTAGCGCACGCTGGCGTCGATCATATGGTCGGTGTCGTTGCGGATCTCATCGATGAAGTTCTGCGGGTCCTGGCTCAAGGCTTGGCGCAGTGCCTGGCGTTCGCGCAGGCGGTGTTCGCTCCACTGGTCCACAGTAGGCGCGTCGATCAGGCCCAGCTGGATGTTCCATTCGATATCGCGGCTGTGCCACCAGCCATTAAGGGTGGGCAAGTCGTGGGTACTGGTGGTGGCCAAGGCGTTGTCGGGCCAGTCGAGGATAGGCTTGAACTGGCCGTCATGGTTCTGTTCGAACAGCAGCACACGCATGCCCAGGATCGAGCGGGCACTGAGCTTTTCGCGCAGGCCTTCGGGCACGGTGCCCAGGTCTTCACCGAGGACGATGGCCTGGTGGCGGTGCGATTCCAGAGCGAGCAAACGCAGCAGGTCGTCCACCGGGTAATACAAGTAGGCACCTTCGCGGGGTGATGCGCCCAGGGGGATCACCCACAGGCGCTGCAAGCCCATCACATGGTCGATGCGCAAGCCGCCGGCATGGGCGAAGTTGGCCCGCAGCATTTCGATAAAGGCGCGAAAGCCATTGCGCTTGAGGCCTTCGGGGGAAAAGGCCGAGATGCCCCAGCCTTGGCCTGCGCGATTGAGAATGTCCGGTGGCGCGCCCACGGTGAGGTCGGCCAGCAGTTCATCCTGACGGCTCCAGGCCTGGCTGCCGCCACCGTCGGCACCCACTGCCAGGTCAGCGATCAGGCCGATGCCCATGCCGCTGCCACGGGCGGCTTGTTGCGCGCGCTCAAGGCTGCGGGCGATGAGCCATTGGGTGAAGGCGAAATAGCCGATTTCATCGCGGTTGTCTTCGGCGAACTGCGCCAGGGCCGGGCTGTGCGGCGTGCGCCAGGCTTCGGGCCATTGGCGCCAGTCAAGGTCCTCACCGGCGGCAGCACGCTGGGCCTGTATGGCTTCGAAGCGGCAGTGGTTTTCCAGGGCTTCGCCGCCAGCCTGGCGGAAGCTCTGGAAGTCGGCCTGCTGGGGATGTGCGCCGTGGCGGAAGTCTTCATACAACGTGCGCAGCAGGCGTTGCTTGGCCTTGGCGGCGGCCGGCCAGTCGATCAGCGTGAGCTGTTCCAGGGCATGCAGCTCATCGGCCAAGCCGGCAGCCTCGATGGCGTTACGCACCTCACGTTCACCGAGGATGCACGCCGGCGAGGCATATAGGCTGTTGAGAAACAGGCGGCTGGAGGGTGAATAAGGGCTGAAGCGCTCGGTGTCGGCGCTGAACATCGCGTGCATCGGGCTGATTGCCACGGCGTCGGCGCCGCGCTCGGCGGCTGAACGCACCAGGTGTTCCAGAGCCAGGGTGTCGCCAAAACCGCCATCGCCGAGCCGGCGTAAGGCATACAGTTGGGCGCTCAGGCCCCAGGCGCGAGCGGGTTGGCTATCGACCGCGTCGGCCACGCTATAGCAATGGCTGGGCGCGACGGCCAGGGTGAAGGTTTGCCCGTCGATATGCACCTGGTGGTAGCCGAGGGCGATAACGCCGGGCAGCACGGCTTCGCCGTCCAGGCGCAGCTCCAGGGTTTCGCCACCTTCCAGGCTGACGCGACACGGGGTGTCCGGGGCGAAATAGCGCGCCAGGTCCAGGCCCGCGCCGCTGTCAGTGGTCATTAGGGGTGGCAGGTGGGTGTCTTGCTGCGCCTGATCAAGTTGCTGCAGGCTGGCGTCGATCTCGGCATCGCTGTTGGCCGGGTGCCCAAGGCCTTTGAGGACGGCGCGCAGGGCGTCAGGCTTTACATGCTGCGGGCGACCGTTGGCATCGATCCAATCGACGGCCAGGCCTGCGCGGCTGGCGAGAATTTCCAGGTTCGCTTCGCTCAAAGCATTTCTCCAACAGGGGATAAGCAAACGCGTGCGCTCAAGGGCGGTAAGTGCGCACCTTGCTCGGCAGACGTTTGGAAAATAATCGGGTGGGGCGCCGGATGGTCCAGGGGCTGCTCACTCAGGTTCAAGTCGATCTGCAGCACACGGCCGTCGCCCAGCCGCCAGCGCGCGGTGACGGCATGGTCGGCCAGCACGTGCGCGCCCAGGGCCACGGTGCCGGGCAAGTGCGGCACCACGTGCGCGTGACGCAGGCTCAGCAGGTGACGGTAGAGCTGGGTGTGGTCGTTTTCGACGAAGGAGGGCATCGACTGCAAAAAGGTTTGCAGCGCGTTGGGGTCGGGGATGCGCTGGCGTTGCTCGGGGTCGTGAAACGCCGCGAAGTCGGCAAACTCACTGCGCCGGCCTTCACGCACGGCCTCGGCCAGTTCGCCATGATGGTCGGTGAAAAACAGGAAGGGCTCGGCGGCATTTACCTCGTCGCCCATGAACAGCATCGGGATCATGGGGCACAGTAACAGCAGGGCAGTCGCCGCTTTCAGCGCCTGGGGCGAACACAGCTGGTGCAGGCGTTCGCCCAGGGCGCGGTTGCCGACCTGATCGTGGTTTTGCAGGAACGCGACGAAGGCGCTGGGGGGCAAATCCGCACTGGGTTCGCCGCGGGCATGGCCATGGCGTGTGGTCTCGCCCTGGTAGATGAACCCCTCGGCCAGGCAGCGCGCCAGCTTGGCGGTGGGCTGTTCGGTAAAGTCGCTGTAATAGGCGTCGGTTTCACCGGTGAGCAGCACGTGCAGCACGTTATGGAAGTCGTCATTCCATTGGGCGTCGAAGTCGTGCTGCAACAGGCTGGCCTGGTTCAGTTCGTTTTCCAGCATCAGCCACACGTGGCGCTCGCCGTCCACCTGCTGGCGTACCCGTTGGGCCAGCTCTTGCAGAAACCCAGGGTTGTCGATGGCGTGCACGGCATCCAGGCGCAGGCCGTCGAAGCGGTATTCGAGCAGCCACATCAAGGCGTTATCGAGGAAGAAGTCCCGCACCTCACGGCGCTCGAAATCAATGCCGGCGCCCCAGGGCGTGTGCACGTCTTCCTGGAAGAAACCCTGGGCGTACTGGCCCAGGTAATTGCCATCGGGGCCGAAGTGGTTATAGACCACATCGAGGATTACGGCCAAGCCGTGGCCGTGGGCACTGTCGATCAGTTGCTTGAGTTGCTCGGGCGTGCCGTAGGTGGCGTGGGGCGCGTAGGGCAGCACGCCGTCATAGCCCCAATTGCGTTCGCCGGGAAATTGCGCCAGAGGCATTAACTCAATGGCGGTGACGCCCAGTTCGGCCAGGCGGGGCAGGTGTTTCTCGACGCCAGCGTAGCCGCCCATGGCGCCGACGTGAAGCTCGTAGATGACCGCCGTGTGCCAGGGGCGGCCTTGCCACTGGCTGTGGCGCCATTCATAGGCGAGGGGGTCGACTACTCGGCTCCAGCCATGCACATCCGGCGCCTGGGCCCTGGAGGCGGGGTCGGGCACCGTGTTTTCGCCATCGATATTAAAGCGGTAGAGCGTGCCGGCAGGGCACGCGACTTCGACTTCGAACCAACCGCCGGCCTGGGGCAGCATGACGATGGTTTTACCCTGTTCCAATTCAACGCTGACATAAAATGCGTCTGGCGCCCATAACGCAAAGCGCGTGCGGTGCGCGTCCAGCATGATTGCGCCGTGGGGCCAGGTTTCCAGAGTCCGTAACGGCATCTATGAAGACCTCCCTTAGTTGTTCCAATCGCTATTTGTTCGATTTCCCCAGGGCCTTGGCCACCAGTTGTTCGTAGAGTTCGGCGTAGGGTTCCACGGCCTGGCACCAGTTGAACGGTTGGGTCATGGCACGGCTGCGCATGGCATTGAGCAGACCTGGGAAGGCAAACACCTTGAAGGCGCGGCGCAGCGCCTCTTCGTAGCTTTGCACGGTGGATTCATTGAACAGGAACCCGGTGACGCCATCCTCAATGGTGTCCGCCAGCCCGCCGGTGTTACGCGCCACTGGCAACGAGCCAAAGCGTTGCGCATACATCTGGCTCAGGCCGCAAGGCTCGTAGCGCGACGGCATCAGCAGAAAATCGCTGCCGGCAAACATGCGGCGCGCATCGGTCTCGTTGAAGCCGATGCGCACGCCCACCTGGCCAGGGAAGCGCAGTGCCAATTCGCGCATGGCCTGTTCTTCTTCCGGCTCGCCACGGCCGATGATCGCAATCTGGCCGCCGTTTTCGACGATGAAACTGGCGACGGCTTCGGTGAGGTCCAGGCCTTTCTGGTAGACCAGGCGCGAGACCACCGCGAACAGCGGGCCACTGGATGGCTGCAGTTCAAACAGCTCGCGCACATGGGCGGCGTTGATGGCCTTGCCTTCCCAGTCGCCGATATTGAAGTTGTGGATCAGGTGCGTGTCGGTAGAGGTTTCCCAGCTTTCGTCGATACCGTTGGGAATGCCGCTGAGCAGACCTTGTTGGGTCTTGCTGGCGAGGAAGCCATCCAGGCCACACCCGAATTCCGGTGTGGTGATCTCCTGGGCGTAGGTGGCGCTCACGGTGGTGATATGGCTGGAATACGCCATCCCCGCCTTGAGAAACGACATCTTGCCGTAGAACTCCATGCCTTCTTGTTGCAGGGCGTGGGGCGGAATGCCCAGCTCAGGCGTCGAGGCCAGGCTGACCACGCCCTGGTAGGCCAGGTTGTGAATGGTGAACAGGGTGGGCGTACGTGACCCACGCCAGTGCATATAAGCTGGAGCCAGGCCCGCAGGCCAGTCATGGGCGTGCACCAGGTCTGGGCACCAGTGGATTTGCGCGAGGTTGGCGGCCATGTCGGCGGCAGCCAGGCCCAGGCGGGCGAAGCGAATATGGTTGTCCGGCCAGTCGCGGCCGTTGTTGGCGCCGTAGGGCGTGCCTTCGCGCTCGTACAGTTCGGGGCAGATCAGCACGTAGATGACCAGGCCATCCTTGAGGTCCATGCGCCCGATCTTGCACGGTGGCAACGCGGCGTGGCCGCCCAGTTCACCGACGATATGAATCGGGTTGTCGCTTTCCATCACCTGCGGGTAACCCGGAATCAGCACCCGTACATCATGCAGGTGGGCCATGGCGCGGGGCAGGGCAGCAGAGACGTCGCCCAGGCCACCGGTTTTCACCAGGTCCGCGAACTCGGAGGTGACAAACAAAACTTTCTTTCGATTCGGATTCTGACTCACGACCGGCCGCACAGTGTTGGGCAGGTCGGCCAAAGACTTTGGCCCTCCTGCCGGCTGACTAAAACGCTCTCCCTGAGTATCTACTGCGGCACTGATCATAATGCACTCCCATCTGTTGGTTGGCTAATGGCCCGCTGCCATCAGCTCCGAGTGGCCGCATCCTGCGGCCAGGCATACAAGCGCTATACAAGCTGGCAAGGCGTATGCCAGTTGCAACGTCGGCTAAAAAAGATTGGATGAGCGGGCATTCGGCCTGAAGCGCGCATGCTCGCCCTTACCTAAAACTTGACCAGCGGCAGGTTTCGAAAGTTTAGATTTTTTGCGGGGTTTTTGTTTTGGAACGGACCCATCGGTCATGAGTCTAGGACAGATCCCAGCGCCTGATGGGTTTTCAGAGGATTTTGTAGGACAAAAAACTTTTAACGATATGCCACCCTGCCCCTGTAGGAGCGAGCTTGCTCGCGAAAAACCAAAGGCCGCCGAGTAAAACCAGAATGACCGCGTTATCGTTGGCGTTTTTCGCGAGCAAGCTCGCTCCTACGAAGATTGCACTTTAATGGTGCGTCAGCTGAGCCTGCGAATGGGCACGCCGCTGGCCCAGGCCTGGATATCTTCGATCATCTGCTGATAGAACTGCCGGTAATTCTGCTCGCTCACATACCCCACGTGTGGCGTAGCCAGCACAGTGGGCAGGCTGCGAAACGGATGGTCAGCCGGCAGCGGTTCCTCGGCATACACGTCCAGCGCGGCCCCGGCCAGGCGACCGCTGCGTAACGCTTGCAGCAGTGCCTGCTCATCCACAATCGGCCCGCGTGCGGTGTTCACCAGCCGCGCGGTGGGTTTCATCCAACCCAAGGCTTGCGCATCCACCAGGCCACGGCTGCGCTCGCTGAGCACCAGGTGGATGGTCAGAATATCCGCCTGCTCAAACAGCTCGCGCTTGCTGACCCAGGTCACCCCTGATTCCGCCGCACGCTCAGGCGTGAGATTTTCACTCCAGGCAATCACCCGCATGCCAAACACCTGGGCGAACCTTGCGACTTTCTGGCCAATGCTGCCCAGCCCCAGGATGCCCAGGGTCTTGCCATGCAGGTCGCCGCCCAGGCCGACCTGCCATCCACCTGCGCGCAGCGAGTTGGCTTCGGCGAGCAGGTTGCGCGTGGAGGCCATGATCAAGGCCCAGGTCAGTTCCGGGGCGGCGTGTTTATAGCTGTCGGTGCCGCACACCTGGATGCCCAGATCCCTGGCTGCGGGAAGGTCGATGGCGGCATTGCGCATGCCGCCGGTCACCAGCAATTTGAGCTGGGGCAGCCCTTGCAGCAGCGCCTTGTCAAAGGTTGAGCGTTCGCGCATCAGGCAAATCACCTCGAACCCTTTCAAGCGCTCGATCATGGTGGCGGTATCGGCGGGGTAGTCGTGGAGAAAATGCACCTTGCCCACGCTGTCCAGTGTCGACCAATCCACCACATCACTGGCCACGTTTTGCCAATCATCCATCACTGCGATCTGTATCGACATGCACGCGGGCCTCGAAAAGGTGGAATTAAAGGGCCTTCAACCCCTGCAACAGGGCTTTATGAAACTGTTCAGGTTCTTCCATCTGCGGTGCATGGCCAAGGCCGGGGAACTCCACCAACGTCGCGCGGGGAATCAGCTTGGCCACCTGCTTGCCCAGCACCTCGTAATGACCGATTTTGGCCTTGACCGCCGGCGGTGCAACATCTTTGCCGATAGCGGTGGTGTCGCTGGTGCCGATCAGCAGCAGGGTAGGTACCTGCAAGTCCTTGAACTCGTAGTACACCGGTTGGGTGAAGATCATGTCGTAAATCAATGCCGAGTTCCAGGCAACCTGCAGATGCCCCGGGCCTTTGTTCAGCCCGACGAGCATGTCCACCCAGCGCTCGTATTCAGGTTTCCAGCGCCCGACGTAATAGGTGTTTCGCTCATAGTTGCGTACACCGTCGGCGCTCAGTTTCAGCTCGCGCTGATACCACTGGTCGACGCTCTGGTAAGGCACGCCGAGGGCTTTCCAGTCTTCCAGGCCGATGGGGTTCACCAGCCCCAGCTGTTCGGTTTGCTGGGGGTACATCAGCGCATAACGCGTGGCGAGCATGCCGCCGGTGGAATGGCCGATCACCGTGGCCTTTTGAATGCCGAGCTTTTCCAGCAGTTGATGGGTGTTGGTCGCCAGTTGCTGGAAGCTGTACTGGTAGTGGTCGGGCTTGCTGGAGGTGCAAAAGCCGATCTGGTCTGGGGCGATGACGCGGTAACCGGCGTCACTCAGCGCCTTGATCGAACCTTCCCAGGTGGCGCCGCAGAAGTTCTTGCCGTGCATCAGCACCACGTTGCGACCGTTTGGAGTACCGGTGGCGGGGACGTCCATGTAGCCCATTTGTAGGGGTTTGCCTTGGGATTGGAAGCTGAAATGTTGGAGGGGGTGGGGGTAGTGGAAGCCTTGGAGTTCTGGCCCGTAGGTGGGGGGCTCAGCGAATGCGGGGGTTGCGCCAACGAGCAGCAGACCAGTGAGCGAAGCAATGTGCAGATACACGATGGACTTCTCCAAAGATAAAAAATAAAGATGGGGCTGCTGCATTAACCGTTGATTAACCCGGCACGTGGGGTGGCTGGCATGACGTCGCCGAATCGGACGAATGGTGCGCCGACCTGTTAGTTCTGACAGTAGACAGGTTGGGTTAACGAGCGCCAACTAAGAGTGCCAAACCCAGTTAAATGCATTTATCCACTTGGCAGACGATTCACCCTGTGTCTCACGGTATTTAGCACGTTGCTATCGTCCTGATCGGTGGCATTCATTCTGATGTGGGACTTTCTATTCTGAGGAGAGCAACATGAGCGAATCCACTGTGTCGGTTCCAATAGCGACGAATGTCACCATCATTGGCGAAAATATGCCTGGGGGAACTATACGGGGAAGTTACAAGTACAGCGCTACAGGCGGCGAGTTTGAAGAAGGAAGATCATTGTGCCGCTGGTACGTGGGCGAACACCCTGGGCCTCACACGGAAGACTTTGACCTCCCTATTATGCAAGGCATGATCGGTGAAGAAGTTAGATTTGCCGTCACGCCAGTTTCAGCCTCTGGCGTCATTGGTCATGAAGTGTATTCGCAAGTTAAAACCATCGTCAGCGGTTATCAAAATATTTCGGAAGAAGAAAGCAATAGTAGTTTTATCAAGCAATATGGTGCGTTTTCCTTATATCGAAACGAACCCAATGACCGTATCGTAAACTCTACTTCCGGGGCGTTTGCCTGGATGAGTGGATCCACGCAAAGTGTTTTCGTAAAGGGCCGTGCCGATTCTGGTGGTACCCCACCGGTGGAAATAGAGCAGTACCTGAAAAACAATCCGGCTACGCGCATGTTTTCAACCGCCAGGGACTTTGCTGCGTTGGTACCGGTGGTCGGTAGTGCCAACCAATTGCTCCTGTGGGGCCAGAATATTGGGCCCATTCCACATGACTTGGACTTGAGCAATATTAAATACGTGTACTGCAATGAAGCGGCAATCGTCTGGATTTATGACAATCCGCCACTTGGTAAAAACAGGATCGGTGCATTCGGCAGCGTTGCCCATGGTGGGGCAGTTCCAGATGAGATCCAGAGGCTTCTTTTACATGATCAACCCGTAGCTATCTACAGTACTGCGGCGGCTTTCGCGGTTCGAACTGAGGCAGGAGCCGTTTTCGCGTGGGGCAGCCCTGCCGCAGGAGGCACCTTCGATCAGGCCAAGCGAAAGGAGCTAGATGCAATAAAGACGACCCGAATTGTTTGTTCGGCAGGTGCCTTTTGCGCGATTGGTCCAACCCGTGCCGGTAGTTCTGATGCCGATACGGTAGTGTCTTGGGGGCCGGCTAACAGTGGTGGAGCAATGAGCTCAAAAAACATCGCCGATATCCGGAGTAACGGCGGAGCAAACCACGTCGTTGCAAATCGTGACTCCTTTGTCGTTATTACCCATGAAAGCGCGATAGCCACCAGTTGGGGAGGTCCCTATGGTGGGGTGATGAACAAGGATGCCGAGGACCTGGCTGCACGTGGCGATATTGTGATGTGTGCAGGCACCCCGTATGCGTTTTGCATGGTCAACCGTGGAGGTCGGATCGCAGCGTGGGGCGTCAATGGTATGGGCGGAAACACGCCCACTTCCGAGGGCGACGGGGCCTTGGAGGAGACGTTCACGGTCGTGGATGCGGGAGAGGTACTTGAAGCCAGCGATGTGAAGGAGCGAGTGCGGGCACTTTTCGAAAAATTACAGGTTAACAGCGTTGACGAAGATCCGTCGGGGACGTCTGGCATCGAATGCGCCTGTCGCAGTGTCGGCAAAAAGCGCAGCAGTTTGACCCATTTTGTGACCCAAATGGGTGAGGTTACGCTGAGTACGAATGACGCAAGTTTTTTCATGTCGAGCAAGGGCAGTGGTGGCATCACAACTGAGCTGATTACGTGGGGCCATGCCGGCTATGGTGGGCAGATACCTTCGCCTACTCGGCAAGTGTTAATGGCCAGTCAAATCACTGATGTGTATTGCACGAACGGTGCCTATGCAATGATCACTAATCAGGGAGGGGTTACCGGGGCTGTAGTCGCGTTTGGAGCCACGAATGCTCAGCAAGAAGCAGGGCAGATACCCGTGATGCTCCAGCCGCATTTGCGCACCGAGA
Organism: Pseudomonas sp. L13; assembly: GCF_009935965.1. Taxonomy (NCBI): domain Bacteria; kingdom Pseudomonadati; phylum Pseudomonadota; class Gammaproteobacteria; order Pseudomonadales; family Pseudomonadaceae; genus Pseudomonas; species Pseudomonas sp. L13. The sequence goes on along the minus strand of NZ_QODJ01000012.1, from coordinate 81,347 downwards.
TCAAAGAACTTTACTCCATCCAACAAATGCCCCCGTATAACCCGAATGTGGGTAGGCAAGGTGCTTTTTCCGCCAGGGTTGGCAATGGAACATGGGTTACTTGGGGTGCGCCACTACTTGTTCCGAATGAACATTTTGATCCCACTAAACCTTAAATCCATGGCAATCGTTAAAGGCTTGTAAAGAAGCCTGTCACGGAAGGCGCGAAATGGCTTAAGCCTCACGGTCTTGAGCTCGCCTGCCCTGACGATTGGGAGGGCATTATGAAAATAACAACCCATACACTGCCGGAAGCAACCCAGGTTTCGATTTTGGGTGATGTGCATGTCAGTGCTACCGTGCGGGGGTTTTATCTCTATAGCAATGCTGGTGGCAGCCCCGAGGGGTTGTCTGAATTCTATTGGCATATCAATGGCGTGCGGCTTGAAGAAGAAGGTCAGTTGGACCTGAAACTAAGAGCGGCGGATGGCGGCAAGTATTTGCAGCTTTCGGTGATTCCCGTTGCGTCTGACGGTACACGAGGTCTTGAACGTTTTTCTGAAACCTACAAAGTTATCTCAGGCTTTCAGAATATATCGGACGATGAAAATGAATGGTGTTTCCTGAAGCAGCGCGGTAATTTTTCCTTCCACGTTCCGGAACCCGCGGACCGGCTATTTGTTTCGACAGGTGGAGTGTTTGCACTGCTTGAGCCTAATACCGGGGACGTCCATCTGGAAGGGCAAACGGGCTGGGGTTTGCCCGTACCGCCGGAAATCATAAACTTCCTGAAGAACAATAAGGCGATCAAGTTGTTTTCTTCAGAGGTGAGTTTTGCGGCGCTCATTCCATTGGGCGGCACCAACCAGTTGTTAATGTGGGGCCCCACCATTCCGCCAACCCTTCCGCCGCTGCAAGGCATCCGGTCGGTCTACAGTACCAGAAGCGCATTCGCGATCATTTATAACAACCCTCAGGGTGCCAGTAACCGAATCGCTGCCATCGGTCCGGTGGGCAGGCCCGTTTCTACCGTGCCCGATGAGATTCAATCAAAGCTGATATGGGATCAACCCGAGGCTATTTATGCGACAGATGATGCATTTGCCGTGCGAACCCGTGAAGGCAAGGTGTACGCCTGGGGGCATCCTCATAACGGTGGCATCATCCCTGATGACGTCAGGACACGGCTGGACAAAATGTTTGTCACACGGATTGTGGCAACGGCAATGTCGTTCTGCGCCATTGATGACAAGAATGTTGACTGCGTAGCGTGGGGGAACCCAGGTGGCGGGGGCGTTATCCCGGTTGCCCACTACGGTAAAATCATTGCCGAAGGCGGCATTGAGTCGTTGATTGCCGCCGAAAATGCATTTTGTGCCATCACTCGAAACGGTCGCCGGGCCTACAGTTGGGGGGCGGCCGGCCAGGGAGGAACGATGTCGCCCAGCGCGGAACAGTTGGCCACTCACGGAAATATCATCCTCTGCAGGGCCAATCGCTGGGCTTTCTTGATGGCCAATGCCTCCGGCCAGGCGGAGTCATGGGGCGCAGCGCTTTATGGTGGTGCTCCACTGCCCAACAACGTGAAACGGGAAATAGAGAAGGCCTTCAGGATCAGCACGGATCCTAACGTATCGCCCACGGACCTTCTCGCCGTGCCGGGGGAGCCAGAGCGCTCGCCTATCAAAGGGCAAAAGCCGAGGCACCACCCTAACGTTTCGTCCCGCGCCATTGTGCTGGAAGGCAATATCAGCGTGTATGCCAACGATGTCAGCTTCTTTCTGTTGAGTCGTCACGACGATGGAAGAACTCATGCGATCGTGCTGCACGGCTACCCTAGCCATGGGGCCGTCATGAGCCAGGGACTTCGGCAAACATTGATGGCCAGTTTGATCCGCGACGTGTACTGCACCAACGGGGCGTACGGTGTGATTACCACTCAGGGGGGAACAGTAGGGGCCGTTTCAGTCTGGGGCGCTACGCTGGCGATGGAGGATGCCGGAGAAATACCCCCTGAACTGGCTGAGCATGTTCGCAGTGACGTGGTGGAGCTGTATTCCATCAAGCGTTTTCCCTATGTGAAGCAGCCCGATCCTCCACCTCGGCCGCCACCCCCACCACCGCCACCCCCACCACCGCCGCCACCGCCACCACCAAGACCTGTGCACATCGATCCCTCGTTTGCGGCGCGACGCACCGATGACACTTATGTGTTATGGGGCGGCAATGTAAAAAACCAACATTACGACCCTCGGGAGCACGATACGTAAAAACAGCCGCTTGGATGAACCTTATAACCCGCGCTTGCGCGGGTTATTTGCAAGCGACCTTGGTCTTTGTAACGAAGATTTGCATTCGAAGCACCCTCTCATTGTTACATCCAACTACGCCCTATGAAGTGCTTGGAGAACGCTATGAAAAAAATCAAGGCTAAACTTGTGATCCCGGAGGCCACTCATGTTCAAGTGGTAGGGGATGTTTTTGTCGGCGCAACCGTACATGGTTTTTATCTTTACAACAGCAATGGGGGTAGCCCAGAAGGATTGTCTAAATTCTATTGGTATATCAATGGTGAACGCCTGACGGACGAAGGGCAATTGGACATAAAGTTGAGAGCAGCGGACGGTGGGAAATTTCTACAGTTTTCGGTGGTTCCCGTATCGTCTGACGGCGCGCTGGGTGAAGAGGCTAAATCCCCGCTTTATCCAATAAATTCGGATTTTCAAAATATTTCTGATGAAGAAAACGAAGCATGTTATCTAAAACAGCGCGGTAATTTTTCATTTCACGTGCCCGAACCCACTGACAGGTTGTTTGTTTCCACGGGCGGCGTTTTTGCATTGCTTGACCCCTCCAGTGGCGATGTTCATCTAAAAGGGCAAAATGGATGGGGCTTACCGGTTCCACCCGAAATAATCAGTTTTTTGAAAAATAACAAGGCCGTTCGGTTGTTCTCGTCCGAACGCAGTTTCGCGGCGCTGGTGCCGCTGGGAAGTACTAACCAGTTGTTGTGTTGGGGGGGCGATGTTCCCGCCACGTTGCCACCCTTGCAGGGCATTCGCTCTGTTTACAGCACCCGAAGTGGCTTCGCTGTTATTTATAGTAACCCCGCTGCCGGGGCCAACCGTATTACCGCAATTGGTCCAGTAAATAATCCCATTGCCACGATCCCCAATGCTATTCATCAAGCATTGATCTTTGACCCACCCTTGGCTATTTACGCGGCAGATGACGCCTTTGCTGTGCGAACCCAGAACGGCCGTGTGTATGCGTGGGGTGATCCGAACAAAGGCGGCACGATACCACCCGCCGTTCGGGACCAGCTCAACTCGATGTTTATTACCCGGATTGTAGCGACAGCTATTTCCTTCTGTGCCATAACCGCTGATGGCGATTTTGCTGTATGGGGACATACGACGGGCGGCGGCACCATTCCCGTTGAACAATTGCGTCAGATCCTCAATGACGGCGGGATCGAATCGGTGATCGCGGCAACGACAGCCTTCTGCGCCATCACCCGAGGGCGTCGCATTGCTGTCAGTTGGGGGAGAGTGGGTGAAGGCGGGAACATGTCTGACGGTGCGGCCAACTTGGCCTTGCGTGGCAATATCATTCTTTGCACGGCCAACCGTTGGGCATTTGTGATCGCTAACCAATCGGGTCAGGCCGAGGCGTGGGGGGCCATCGGATTCGGGGGCGATCCGATACCACCTCAGGTAAAAGTGCAGTTTGAGACGGCCTTTAACGGCGCTAATGCAGTCCCAGGTGACCCGCCCCGGCCTGGCACAAACAAGGAGCCGCAGAGACAACACAAAAACGTGTCGTCCAGAGCCATTATTGTGGATGGTCATCTCAGCTTATATGCCAATGATCACAGTTTTTTCTTACTCAGTCGCCACGATGACGGCAGGACCAATGCGATTGTTTTGCATGGCCTTCATACGTCTGGCGGCGAAATGAGTGCTGCGCTGCGGCAAACGTTAATGGCCAGCCTCATACGGGATGTTTACTGCACCAACGGGGCCTATGGGGTGATTACCACCCAGGGGGGAACGGAAGGGGCCGTGTCTGTATGGGGCGCCACTCTACGGATGGAGGATGCGGGTGAAATTCCTCCCGAGTTGGCTGATTATGTGCGCAGCAATGTCGTTGAATTGTACTCGATAAAACGATTCCCTTATGTTGGAAACCCTCCACCGCCAAGGCCCGTTCATAACGACCCTTCATTTGCCGCACGACGCACCGATGGTACCTATGTGTTATGGGGCGGCAATGTGGATAACCAATACTTCGACCCATCAGCCGAAAGCAACGATTAGTCATCCGGAAGGGTTCAACCGGCTTACACCCAAAGAAGAGGCAGCCACTGTGCGACTGCCTCTCAACATCCCCTCTCATTTACTCATCGCATGTATTCATGTCACCAGGGAAGTTTCCTGAACGACAATTTGATCCACCATAAACGTAGCAGCGGTCCCGACTGAGAGTGAAAGGCGGGCAGTGAGATTTTGCATGGGCGGAGCTGCAGGTGTCGTGAACACATGGCTGACCTTTGCCCAGTTTCGATTCGGCTCCACCGACCTGGTCGCGCTCATCGCTCCCAACTCAAGGCGCGCAGTAGTGATAGAGGTTGTGCCAGAAACCTTGCAGTAGAAACTAACCTCATAGCGCGTGTTCGCCTTCAAATCCAGGTAGGTTTTATGCAGACCTGGTTGCACGGTTTCACCGGCAGTTTTGCTGGCGCGCCAACAAATGTTTTCAGCCCCTTCCACCGCAAGCTCACCTCTTCCATTGAGGGTGTTTTCCCAGCCATTGCGGTCGTAATTGAAGAAATCCGTCAAATCACTGAAATAGGTCGCTCGTACGGTATAGGTTTTAGTGGGAAGCGGTATGGCCCTGGCGATGTCGGGCACACCGCTCAAGGCCACCCAAACTTGAATCGTGAGGGTCGAGCCGTCCATCAGCAAACGTAATTGCTCTACCGGTGCGCGGCGGTTCAAGCCGATTAACGCGCCTTCTTCACCTAAACGCTCACCGGGATACGTGCTTGCGTGAAAGGGTAGGCCGTTGATGTCGATGCCATAAAAGTCTTGCCAGATGATGCAATCAGGGTGAATAAAATGCCAAGCGGGGGTCAATGTACGCGCCCCGGCAGTCAACCTGGATAGCTGGAGTTCAGGCACATCGCCAATACCTTCGATAAAGGTATTGGGCAACCCGGTGAGCGTCAGCAGAACCAGCGGTACGGTCTCGGATTTATAGTCGATTCCGTCGCGCAGGAAGCGATAGAGCACGTTTATTCGGTGATTGGCTTCGCGGATTCCCTCGGCGATGATGCGTTCCGGTATCGGGGCCTCAACTTCCTGGGTCGTCGCGTTACCCTTGACCTCTACGGTGGTGCTGCCGGTGCCGTCAGCGGTCAGCCAATCCAGAAAAATATCCTCGTTGTCGCGCATTGGAAATTTTATGATCACCTGGGTGCCGTTCAGCGCCGCCAGGGGGTTCAGTTGGTCGGGGAAAACAGAGGCGCCTCGAATAACCGGACGCACCAAGTTGATACCGGCGCCCACCGTAAGCTTGAGCACCTCGGAGCGTAGCACTTGCTCGGGCGGGCCCTTGCGCAGCAGGCTGTACGTGATTGTCAGGGTCCCGCCGTTATTGAGGTCAACGACCTCTCGCGTCACCGGTAATGGCAGTTCTTTGCCCGCCGTGCCTGGATTAATGTTGATCGTGCCACGCAGCGACGCGTCAGGTTTGGAACCCAGTATGGTGTAGTGAAGGGCGTCTTTGTCTTGGGTGCCCGTATAAGGAAGTATCACCCGTACCTCTGGCCCTATCACATGTTCTGGGCTGATGTTGTTGCCGATGCTGCCTTCCAGCCGTGCTGCCGGCATTGTCGGATTGCGTGCACCTACCTGGATGCCCAGCTCCACCGATTTTCGAACGGTGAGTACGCCATGGCCAGGAGGTTTTTTGGCCTTGCCATCATCGACCAGGTAATAAGCGACGACATTGCTGCGTCCCCTGAATTGCTGCAGTACCGCTTGGGAGATCAATCGCGTGCCACCCGGTGCGCCTGCCAGCTCCCCCTGCTCATAATAAGCACCGCCGCCGCCAGCAACGACTTCCTCTATCACCAGGGTCTCCCATAAATCAAACGCATACGGAATGTAGTCGGGGATATGGGCTACGCAGTCACGATCAGGGTCAATCAAGCCCAACTCAATCGGTTCGATGGTGAGCGGCGGCATCCTTACCGGCGTGCCCACCACAGCGATCATGATGCTGGCTGATTGCCCGAGCGTCTTGCCGGCGCTGTCATGCCATTCATAAGAAGCGTTGAAGGAGCCTCCTACTATTTCAAAGATGATTTCAGCGGGAACCGACGTGATGGTCTCACCGATGTTTGGGTCTTCTACGCTATCTAATACGAAGGATTTCGTCGTGCCATCCGCCAGGGTCGCCCTCAAGGTAACGGTGACGAGGTGAGGGGGGGCCGGAATCGGGGGGGGGATCACATCAGGTTGTGCTTTCACGCTGAACTGCGAGGCGTGATCTTTATCGAAATCTACCTGTAGAGCCGTAGTTCCATTTATGAGGAACTCGGGTGCGCTACGTAAGTTGGGATCCAGTTCACTGATAAGGTGGTACGGCCTGGAAAACTGATATTTTTCGCCACCGGAGATATTCTCTACAAAGTCGATCACTCGGTACCTGATAGTGATCGGTCCTTTGAGGCTACCCTTCTCAATAACATCCTTCGGAACATGTACTTTGACTTCCCCGGCGTCGACGTCGGCTTGGGTCACCCGCTGCTTAACTTCGTTACCGTCCCAGTGCAGATCGATAAGGTCATTCCTGCGCATATGGAGATAGGCGTGTATGTCGCACCACAGTCCACTGGTGATATCAGCAGGCTTAATAGACGCACCTTCTGCAAAACCCTCCACCTCCATGGTCAGCCCATCATGCCATCCGGGCAATCCCGGTTCCGGGTCTTTACTGACGCCGCCCGGGCGAGTGGTCTTGATGTAAACAAATTGCCCTGGCGATTCACTGGGTGTGCCAGAGCCAACACGTACGACACGCCCTTTGATAAAGACTTCGCCTCTGGGAACTTGGTGATCAGGCACGTGCAGCGGGTAACGTGCCTCGGTTGTCGAGATAACCGAATCGCCCGCCAGTGGAAGCGTATCCCTGTCCGTGTCCAGATAGTATTCATCAAACTGATTGAATGTCGCCCAACGCTCGAACAGCATGGTGAGATGAGGTACTACTTGGCGGATACCCAGCCCGTAATCATAGGGTTCGTCAGGAAAAGGACTCATGTCCACTTCAGAAAACCTCGAATAAGGCTCATCTAAGTCAACATGAACCCTTTGCCCTGTCGGAAGGGGTTGAGGGATTTTATCCGGTGGAATAATGGGATCAGTCGGCATGGTCAACACTCCTTGCACTAAGAGACGCACCTAGTAATCGCGGGCGCATGGGCAAGAGTGATGAGGCGCTGGGCAGCAGCGGATGTCTAGCTGTCAGGATTGACAGTGGCGACAAGTGGTCATTATTGAGCAGAGAGGTGGAGCAGGGTGAGTACAGTCAGCGCGGCATACCGCGCACTCTTGGCCACGCTGACCAACAGCAAAAAACGCCACAACGGCTCACGCATCACACCAGCCACCAACGTCAGCGGGTCACCAATGATCGGCACCCAACTGAGCAACAACGTCCAATGCCCCCAGCGCGCGTAATGGCTGCGAGCCTTGTCCAGCTGCCTGGTGCTGACCGGGAACCAGCGCCGTTCCTTGAAGCGTTCCACCGAGCGCCCCAGCAGCCAATTGACCAACGAGCCCAGCACGTTACCCAAAGTCGCGATGCCCAGCAGCAGCCACAGGTTGTACTGCCTGCTGAGCAGCAGGCCCACCAACACGGCTTCCGACTGCAGGGGCAATAACGTCGCGGCGCCAAATGCCGCGACGAACAGCCCGAGGTAACCCATCAACACCGGTCAGTGAGCCGGGTAGTCCGCTACCACTACATCTTTACCGTCTCGGGTCAGGCCAATGATTTGATAGGCCTCGCTGCGTCCGTCCACTTCCATCCCTGGTGAGCCTAAGGGCATACCCGGTGCGGCAAGGCCCAGCAGGTCGTCGCGTTTGCGCAAGGCCAGGACCTGCTCGGCGGGTACGTGGCCTTCGACGAATTTGCCGTCGATGACCGCGGTATGACAGGAGCCATGCCGTGGCGCGACGCCCAGGCGCTGCTTCACCGCGCTCATGTTGGCTTCAACGTGGTCGGTGACCTTGAAACCGTTGCTCTCCAAGTGGCTGATCCACTTTTTGCAGCAGCCGCAGTTGGCGTCGCGGTGGACGTCGATGGGGATCAACTCGGCAGCCTGGGCCAGGGTGGTGGTGAACAGGGCACTGAGCAGGGCCAATCGCAATGGGGTTTTCATCGTGGGTCTCACTGAAGGCGCGGCAATAAGCCGGGCATTCTCCCTGCTTTTGCTGGCATGTTTGCAATGTGACGTGGTTGTAATGTTTCTAAATTATACGAAGCCCTGGTTTTCGAGCCTTTGCTTGAGCCGGTCCAACGCAATCGCCGACAGCGCGACCATGCGCTCATGCAAAGACGCCAGTTGCAGTTCGGTCTCGTAAGTCAGCACCCGCTTGAACAGCGTACCGCGCTGATGAGTGTGCAAGTAGTAATGGATGGAACCGTCAACCGCCAGGGAGGTGAAAACGGTCTTGAACTCGCTGGGGCGGCGGGCGATTTGTACGCGGTAACTCATGGGGACGCGTATGCCCAGCAGGTCGATGATTTCGGTAAAGCGCGTGCCGACCGGCAATGAACCGGTGGTGCCGGTGTCGGCGCTGAGGGAGGTGGGGTGCCATTCGTGCCAGCGGTCGGGCTGGGTCACATAGTCATAAACCGCCTCGATCGGCGTTTGGATGAAGCGTTCCTGACTGATCTGCTCCAAGCGGACCGAATGCTCAGTCGCGTGCATGACACACCTCCTGTGTGGCGGTTTATACACTAGGAGCTGTGAGAATAGTCTGACTCCCGCGCTTTGCACGGGAGTCGGCAGGCCGTTCATCAATCCCCCTGAGAACGGCCCGGACGAGGGGTTCCAGCCGGAGCTAGATATCCAGCATGGCCAGCACTTCCTTGGGGTAGCGCAGGCCTGCGGTTGCGTCGGCAGGGAAGGTTGCATCCAGCGCAGCCAGTTCGTCAGCGCTGAGGGAAATCGACACCGCCTCCACATTTTCTTGCAGGTAGGTGCGGCGCTTGGTGCCCGGAATCGGGATGATGTAGTCGCCTTGGGCCAATACCCAGGCCAGCGCCAGTTGCCCGGCCGTGACACCTTTGGCTGCCGCCAGGGTCTTGACCTGTTCTACCAGCTGCAGGTTTTTCGTAAAGTTCTCACCCTGAAAGCGCGGGCTGAAGCGCCGGTAATCATCGGCGCCGAAATCATCCGGGCTTTGCAGGGCGCCGGTGAGAAAACCTCGGCCCAATGGGCTGTACGGCACAAATGCGATACCCAGGCGTTGGCAGGTGGCGAGGCAGCCGTTGTCTTGCTGGTCACGGCTCCACAGCGAATATTCACTTTGCAGGGCGCTGATAGGATGGACCTTATGCGCCCGTTCCAGGGTAGCGGCGGATGCCTCGCTCAGGCCCAGATAGCGCACCTTGCCCTGTTTCACCAGGTCGGCCATGGCGCCGACGGTTTCTTCGATGGCTACGTCGGGGTCGATGCGGTGCTGGTAGTACAGGTCCAGCGTATCCACCCCCAGGCGTTGCAAGGTGCCGTTGATGGCATTGCGGATATAGTCGGGCCGGCCATTTACACCGCGCACCACCGGATTGGCAGGGTCGCGCACGATACCGAACTTGCTGGCCAGGAACACCTGGTCGCGCTTGCCGGCAATGGCCTTGCCGATCAGTTGCTCGTTGGTGTGCGGGCCGTACATGTCAGCGGTATCGAGAAAGTTGACGCCCAGTTCCAGGGCGCGGTGCAAGGTTGCGGTGGCTTCCGTGGTATCGGTGCCGGGGGTGTAGAAATCGGTCATGCCCATGCAGCCAAGGCCAATGGCAGACACATACGGGCCGTTTTTACCTAATTGTCGAGTGTGCATAGCGGAGCTCCTTGTGATGTGGCTCCCATTGTTACCCTTGGAAAAAGGCAGATAAACCAGCTAAAAGTGCTATCACTGTTCGCGATATCTAAACAATCTTCACAGGAGCATCCTCTTGGATCGTTTTAACGCCATGCGCGTGTTCACTCGGATTGTTGAACTGCGCGGGTTTGCCAAGGCCGCCGACAGCCTGCAATTGCCACGCGCCTCAGTGACGATCCTGATCAAGCAACTGGAGGCCCATCTCGGCGTGCAACTGTTGCAGCGCACCACACGCCACGTCAGCCTGACGCTGGATGGTGCGGCGTACTACCAGCGTTGTGTGCAATTACTGGCCGACCTGGAGGAAACCGAGGCAGTGTTTTCCACGCGGCGCCAGAACCCTCGGGGCGCGTTGAGCATCGATATGCCCTCAGGCATTGGTAGCTTGATTGTGATTCCAGCCTTGCCGACGTTCACCGCGCTGTACCCTCAGATCGAGTTGGAGATCGGCCTCAACGACCGCCCGGTGGACTTGATTCGCGAAGGCGTCGATTGCGTGTTGCGCGGTGGCCCGGCCTTGGACGAATCACTGGTGGCACGCCCCTTGGCGATGATGGAACAACTGACCCTGGCCAGCCCCGCTTACCTTGAGCGCAGGGGAACGCCCACTTGCCTGGCGCAGTTGGCGGGTCATCAGATGGTCGAGTACGTTTCCAGTGCCAGCGGTAAACGGTTTGGCCTGGAATTTGTGCTGGGCACCGAGTTGCGCCCGATCAACCTGCCGAAGGTGGTTGCCGTGAACAGCTCCGCCGGTTACTTCGCTGCGTGCGAAGCCGGCTATGGGCTGATCCAGGCGCCTCGATATCACGCCGTGCGTCAACTGGCCGAGGGCACGCTGATACAGGTGCTAGCCGATGTGGCAGTGCCGGAAATGGCGCTGACCGCGTTGTACCCACCCCATCGGCAGTTGTCGCAGCGGGTGCGGGTGTTTGTCGATTGGCTGGTGCAATTATGCGCGCGGCCCGGCACGGGTTTACAACGCTAGGCTTGCGCCCTGCGATAGGCCCCCGGCTGTTGCCCGGTGACTTTATGAAAAGCCCGGGTAAACGCAGCTACCGACTGATACCCGGCCGCCAGCGACACCTCGGCCACGGTCTGGTCCGCCTTGAGCAACCCACAGGCATGGCGCATGCGGATCATCAGCAGTACTTGCCCGGGTGACTGCCCGCTCAATTCGCTGAAGCGCTTGAAAAACGCCGAGCGCGAAAGCCCCGTACAGGCCGCCATGCTTTCCAGGCTCCAGGGCTCGGCGGGGCGGGCGATCAATTGCTCAAGCAAATGCGCAAACGCAGGAGCCCGGCCCAGCGCTGCCAGGCCGCCAAGCTCGGTGTTGTCGAGCACTTGCTGGCGCAACACATACAGGAACAGCAGGTGGCACAGGCGCTCCAGCAAAGCGGAAGAGGGCGCTGGCGTGCGTGCGCATTCTTGCAGGATCAGTTCGAACAGGTTGCGTGCAGCCATCAGCGACGGGTCGCCGGCACGCAGGATGATCCAACTGGGCAGGGTGTCGACAATCAGCGTCGACAAGCCGGATTGGAAGTGAAAGAAACCGCAGACTAATCCCACACCGTCGGTGGCCGTGCTGTCGAGGGGCAGCATCGCGCGGCGTGGGCACTCCTGGGCGCCGGCTGCCGTGGCTTGGCCGGACAGGCGAAAAGCGAAGTCACGCAGTAGAAACACCGCGTCACCATTATTCAGGTGTTGTGGCCTTGGATCGCCATCGATATGCAGCCAGCATTCGCCCTGCACGATCAAGTGGAAGCTCGCCTGTGCCAGGCCATGGGTGCTCGCGTGCCAGTCACCGCAATAGCGGCCGACGTGAAACAAACTGGTGTTGAGTTCGAGGCTATCTAATAACCAATCGACAAGAACATCGGACGAATTCATCTAATGGAAAGACTCAAGAGCAAGTAATCGCTACTTTAGCCTATTGAGCGCTTTTTTTAGAACCAACAGACTGGGGCATTCAAACCCAACAGGAGACCACTCCATGTCCCGTGTACCGTTGCTCACGCCTGAAACCGCTCCGGAAGCTGCCAAACCCTTCCTGGAAAACGCGCTCAAAGGCTCGGGTTTTATTCCTAACCTGCTGGGCGTATTGGCCAACGCACCGGCTGCGCTGGAAACCTACATCACCGTCTCCGGCTTGAATGCCAAGGCAGAACTGAGCCTGGCCGACCGTGAAGTGGTGCAATTGATTGCCGCCACCAGCCACGGTTGTGATTTCTGCGTCGCCGGGCACACCGCAGTTGCCCGCAACAAAGCCAAGCTGCCGGAGGAGGTGATCGAGGCCCTGCGCCGCCGCGGTGAATTGCCTGACGCGCGCTATGAGACACTCGCCGCCTTTACCCGAGAAGTGATCGCCACCCGTGGGGATGTGAGTGATGCGGGCTTTGAGGCATTCCGCGCCGCCGGCTACACCGACGGCCACGCGCTGGAAGTCATCCTGGGTGTCAGCCTGGCAACCCTGTGCAACTTCGCTAACGTGTTTGCCCGCACCCCGCTGAACCCGGAACTGGCGCAATACCGTTGGGAAAAACCGGCCAACTGATTCGGCGTTGGCCCACCTGCTGTAAAAGGAGAGACATGAATGCTTGACCCAATCTTGAGCCGTTGGCTCGATGTTCAAGCGCAGGCCCTGGACGTGGGCAGTTGCGATCCACAGGAAGTGCTGCCACGGTTGGCAGAAGCCAATATTCTGAAAATCGGCGTGCCCACCCAATTGGGCGGCCTGGGCGGTGATGTGGCGGGGGCGGTCGAGGCCATCGCCAATGTGGCCAGCCATTCCCTGGCGGCGGCGTTTGTGTGCTGGGGCCAGCGCTCGTTTATCGAGTACTTGCTGCAGAGCCCCAATCAGCGCCTGCGCGAGCAACTGATGCCAGACCTGCTCAGCGGCAAGTTAGCCGGGGCCACCGGGCTGTCGAATGCGATGAAGTTTCTGTCGGGTATCGAGACGTTGCAGATCAGCGCCGAGCCCAACGACCACGGTTGGACTCTCAACGGTCGGCTGCATTGGGTGACCAACTTGCGCAAGAATGGCTTTGTCGCTGCGGCGGCCATCGAGCATGCGGGCGGCGGCGCGCCGTTTATCCTGGCGATTCCGGATTCGGTGGCCGGGTTACAGCGTTCACGGGACCTGGAGCTGCTCGGGCTGCAATCGAGCAACACCGCAGCGCTTGGCCTGGAAGGCGTGGAGCTGAGTCGCGAGTGGTTGCTGCACGAGGATGCGCGCAAGTTCTTGCCAGCGGTACGCCCGGCGTTCCTGGGCTTGCAGTGCGGCATGTCGATTGGCTTGGCCCGGCGTTCGCTAGCCGAAGTGGCTCACCATTTGGGTGCCAGTCGCACTGTACTGCGCGAAGAGTTGGAAGCCCTGCGCGTGACCCTGGATCATCTGGTCAGCGAGCTTAAAAGCGGGCTGTTGGCCGGGCGTTTTACCGCCGAGCCCATACCGCTGTTCAAGCTGCGCATCGCCTTGGCCGAAACCGCCGCCAGCGCCGTGCAGCTTGAACTGCAAGCGAGCGGTGGCAAGGCCTATTTGACCGCCCACGGCAGCGGCTTTGCCCGGCGCTGGCGCGAGTCGGCCTTTGTGCCGATCGTAACGCCCAGCCTGGTGCAACTGCGTACCGAGCTGCATCGCCAGGCCAATCTATGAGCCAGGCGGTATTGACGGCCCAGGGTATTTGCCTGGGGTATGGGAGCGGGCCGGTGCTGCAAGGCTTCGACTTGCACTTGCAACCGGGTGAAGTGGTGTCGATCCTGGGCCCGAGCGGTGTGGGAAAATCCAGCCTGCTGCGGGTGCTGGCCGGCTTGCAGGCACCTCAGGCTGGCCGCGTGCAGGTGTTGGGCGAACCATTGAGCGGCCCGCATCCGCGCGTGGTGGTGGCTTTTCAAGACCCGAGCCTGTTGCCTTGGCTGACCCTGGAAAAGAACGTTGCCTTCGGCCTGGATTTCGCCCGCCAACCGCACTTGAGTGTTGAAGAGCGCCGCCGGCGTGTCGACCACGCCATTGCCGCGGTAGGGCTGGAACCTGCGCGTCAGCAGTTCCCGGCGCAATTGTCCGGTGGCATGGCCCAGCGCACGGCATTGGCTCGCTGCCTGGCGCGTCAGCCGCAAGTGTTGCTGCTCGACGAGCCCTTCGGCGCGCTGGATGAAGTGACTCGCGCCGATATGCAGCACCTGTTGCTCAAGGTCAATCGTGAGCAAGGCTCGGCGGCCGTATTGATCACCCACGACATCGACGAAGCACTGCTGCTGTCCGATCGCATCCTGCTACTGGGTAACCGCCCGGCGCGGACGTTGGGCGAGTGGGCTATTGATTTGCCGCACCCTCGAGAAGAACAGGTCGAGGCCATCGGCGCGCTGCGTATCGAGATTTTGAAAACCTTACGGCAGGCGAGCCGCCCTCAACCCCACCCCCTTGAACAACAGGAGTTTACCCATGTGTCTGGATGACCTGACCCACTCGCGCCGTGACTTTCTCAAACTTTCCGCTGTGCTCAGTGCCGCCGGCGCCTTGCCTCTGCTGAGCAGCTTGCAGGCACGTGCCGCCAACGAGCCCGACGCGCCGGTGCGCATTGGCTATCTACCTATCACTGACGCCACGCCACTGCTGGTGGCCCACAACAACGGCCTGTTCGAAGCCGAAGGCATCAAGGCCGAGCGCCCCGTGTTGTTGCGCAGTTGGGCCCAGGTAATCGAGGCGTTTATCTCCGGCCAGGTCAACGTGATACACCTGTTGTCGCCGATGACCGTATGGGCGCGCTATGGCAGTAAGGTGCCAGCCAAAGTGGTGGCGTGGAACCATGTGGGCGGATCCGGTTTGACCGTATCCCCAGGCATTACCGACGTGAAGCAACTGGGCGGCAAGTCGGTGGCGATTCCGTTCTGGTACTCGATCCATAACGTGGTGGTGCAGCAACTGTTCCGTGACAACGGCCTCACCCCGGTCACTCGCGCTACCGGCAGTTCGATTGCCGCCAATGAGGTCAACCTGATCGTGTTGCCGCCCTCGGACATGCCTCCGGCTTTGGCGAGCAAACGCATCGACGGCTACATCGTCGCCGAACCGTTCAATGCCTTGGCAGAAAACCTCAAGGTCGGTCGCGTGCAGCGCTTCACTGGCGACGTGTGGCGCAACCATGCCTGCTGCGTAGTGTTCATGCACGAACACGATCTGACCAACCGCCCGGAATGGTCGCAGAAAGTGGTGAACGCCATCGTCAAGGCCCAGGTGTGGACCCGAGACAACCGTGAAGAGGCGGTGAAGCTGCTGTCCAAGGATGGCCCGAACCGTTACACGCCCCATGCCGAACCGGTGTTGAGCAAAGTCCTGGCGCCGGCGGCCAGCGACCGCGCTGCCTATGTGGCCGACGGCGCGATCCAGCACGCCAACTGGGACGAGCATCGCATAGACTTTCAACCGTACCCGTTCCCCAGCTACACCGAAGAACTGGTGCGACGCTTGAAGGACACCTTGATAGAAGGCGACAAGAAGTTTCTCGCGGACCTGGACCCAGCCTTCGTGGCCAAGGACCTGGTGGACGACCGCTTCGTGCGCAAGGCGATCGAAGCCGTGGGCGGCATGCAGACCTTCGGTTTGCCAGACGGCTATGAGCGACACGAGGAGATTGGCGTTTGAACAACAGCAGAATCCCCGGCTGGTGGCTGGGGCTGAGTGGCTTGGCGGGGTTGTTGGTGCTGTGGTGGTTGGGCGTCAAAGTGTTTGGCGAGGCCGATGGCCTGTCGGCGCGCTTTTCCCTGGCGGCCACCGCCAGCAGCCTGTGGGAGTTGCTCGGGCGCGGTGAGTTGTACCTGCATATCGCCGTGAGCCTGAAGCGTATTTTTGTCGGGTTGTTTCTCGCGCTGTTGGTGGGCGTACCGCTCGGGTTGCTGGTGGGCAGTTCGCGTAACCTGGAGGCGGCGACCACGCCGGCGTTCCAGTTTCTGCGGATGATTTCGCCACTGTCGTGGATGCCTATCGTGGTGATGCTGATGGGCGTGGGCGACCAGCCAATCTACTTCCTGCTGGCCTTTGCCGCCGTCTGGCCGATCATGCTCAACACCGCAGCGGGCGTGCGTCAGCTCGACCCGCGTTGGTTGCAGTTGAGCAAGAGCTTGAGCGCGACGCGTTGGGAGACATTGCGTCGGGTGATCATTCCTGGCGTCGTCGGGCATGTGCTAACCGGCGTGCGCCTGGCTATCGGCATCCTGTGGATCGTACTGGTGCCCTGCGAAATGCTTGGGGTCAGTGCGGGGCTGGGGTATTACATCCTCGACACCCGTGATCGCCTGGCGTATTCGGAGTTGATGGCGATGGTGGTGGTGATCGGGGTGCTGGGGTTTGCGCTGGATGCGTTTGCGCGTTGGCTGCACCAGCGGTGGGTGCATGGCGGCTGAATGTGTTGAGGCCGCGATGTGAAGCAGACGGCAAGCCGTTGGGGCGCGTTGCCCCAACGGCTTGCCGAATGTCTACGCTTTTATGTCAATTTGCAAATCGCCCACGGTGTCATCACGGCTGAAGATTCTCGCAGAAGTATCGCGTGGCACGCCTGCCTTACGCCCCATACTCTGCGCGACATCGGACTTTTGATAGATGCCAATCCCGATGCCACCGGTTAGCTCTGCGATTCCCGGAACACCCTCGGCGGTATTCATGTGTGAGCGGCCGACCAAAACGACTGATTTTCCTCCGAGTTCGTTTTTCATGACTTGCCTGGCACCGTAATAATTCACTTCCTCAAGGCGCTGCTTGGACAATGCGATATAGGCGGGAGAGTCTTTTGGCAGTTTGCTCAGACCGTTGAAATAACCAGGGGTGTCTGAGTGCCGCGTCAGGTATTTATGTTCCAGCGGCATTAACTCTATTCCATACTTTTCGGCTTCTATTTTCAGTTCTGTATAGATCTTTTCACCCCCAGGTCTTTGCCTTAGAGAGTATAGGAACGAACGCTCGTCTATCAGGCCATACGCATCGAGTGTCGTACCTTCCAGGTAGATGGCGGTAACGCCATTCTCACTGAATGTTTTCATTCCATCGCGGAGTGCAATCAGGCTTGCCACTTCGCTGTGGTTTTCTCCCAGCACCAGCACATCCGTTTCTTTTAAAGCCTTCTCAAACGTCTGGTTCGGCGTCAGCGAGCCCTCGATATCAGGAACAGTGGCAGGCGGTGGCACCTTGCCTCTTGCCGCGTCTTGTAAGTAACCATTTTTCTCGAGCGTGAACTTCCCACGTGTGAACCGAATTCTGTCGGGAGTGAAATGATCAGGAATGAGAGCGCCATTGGTTTTTTGGCTTGTCGCATATTCGTCGTCAGGCAAGGGGACTCTGGCGACAGGCTTGGTGGGACGAGACGCTCTGCTCAGTGGATTATGACGTACGCCATTGCGGCTGCTCGTATTCAGGGTAGGCGAGGGCGGCATCAGTAGATCGACAGGGGAAAACTCCATGGCTGGACCATAGGGCTTTTCTGTGGTTGCGTCGTAGGCATACCACTTACCGTTGCGCTTTATGGCGGAACCTTGCACCACCTGTTCGCCTACCTTGAAGGTCCCGGTCGCAGCGGCTTCATAGCGGCTTGCGGCTCCCTTGAGGGAGCCCACCGCGCCAGCTATCGCTTCTGCGCCTTCGTAAATGATTTTGCCCGTTCCTTTTAGCAGATCGCCCACACCGTTCAACGGGTTCAGCTCCTTGAGCAGGGACGGCACCATGATTTTCGTCACCTTGAGTGCCTTGCTCGCCGCCGATCCAGCCGCACCCAGCACTTTGCCGAGCTTGGCCGCCATGCCGATGCCAGCCGTGACAAAACCGAAAACGTCCAGGGCGACGTCAGTGATCCCCTCGCCATAGTTGCCATCCATGAAGTTGACGATGGCGGAACGAAAGGGAATGAGGTTGAGCAAAAACTCTGTGATGTTGGACAGTGTTTCTTGATTAGCCTCAAAGGTCGTCGTTCCCGCAGCCGCTTTCTTGATAGCTGGGTTGTCCAGGTCCAATGCCTCGATCACGGAGTCTGCAATATGATGGCTGCGCGGGTTGAGGAGCATATAAGGCTGTGTGGCGCTGGCGGGTTGTTCGCGATCAAGCTCACTTTCCTTAAAACCACTCAGGTCAATCCTCGAAACCGGCACGGGTTTGCTCGGGAGGAGGTCGATGAGCGATTGCCAGCCGTCAACCTGTTTTGCTTTTTTTCTGTCTGGATAAAATGGCTCCTCCTTGATCACTTCGTTGGAGAACTTTACAGGGGGGGCCGGTGTTTTTCTGCTGCCCCGGCTTTGAATAACGCCGTTTACGGTATCGAATTCATAGGTAGTCATCTGCCCATTGTTTTGCGCGGTGACCAGGATGGTAGGGCTGGTATGAAACAAGGTGTCCCCTACGAAAGGGTACAGGCTGACCTTGTAGCTTTTCTCTTGAAAATAACTGAGTTTGCCCTCGGTCAAGTTTTTTCTATCTTCGGGCGGCAAGTTGCTGAGTGCGTTGAGGATCGAAGTTTTCTTGACGGTCTTGTGGTTGTTCAGGGCGGTTGAAAACGCATCCTCGAACGCGCGTTGAATGTTGAATGACGCACCTTTGGTGAACGCAATGACTGCATCAAGATCTACGCCGGTATTTTCTTTGGTGAGTTCCCAGCGGCCGTCCATCACCCGTTCTTCCATGACGATTTCCACTAGCGAGCGTGGCGCGCCAGGAGTATCGCCATTGTATTTGGAAAACATCTTGAGCTCGAAGTCCATGCCTGGGCCGAATGTCTTCAGCAGCAGGTCCAGCGCCATCTGTTTACGGCTTGGGAAACTCCCGCCGATGAGCGACGAGGCTTCTATCATTTTATCGAGTTGGGCCTTGAACAACGTCTGGGCTTTATCCAGGTCGGCTGGTTGGTAAAGGGCATCGTCCTTGGCCGGAAGAATGTCATTGGCCACTGCCCAGTCGAGCATCGTAGCCGCTTGCGCAGAGGCGGGGGCGGCGCCTGCTGTGTCGGCGGTGATCATCACTTCGGCAAACGACATAGTGGCAACCCGGCCTGGGGTCTTGGCTTCAATGGCTGCCGCCGCCATGCACAGGTTTGCCCACGCGGTGCTGCCGTACACCACTGAGTCAGGGATGTTCTTGACCAGCAAATGCGGGGCTGCGCGGCTGAGTAACAGGTGTGCGGCCGCCCCTGCCAGTTCCGGTGATTCGCGACCCGTGTCAATCAAGTGTTGGCGCAGGCTGTAGACGATGGTCGAAAGCCGTTGGCCCCAATGTTTTTTGTGCGCCAGGTCGAAACCTGCCACATGGTTTCGCTGGGGCGCCGTCAACGACTCTGGGTCGAGCATTAATTGAATCGCCGCCAGTGCGTAGTCGTTTGCGCTGGAGTCCGTTGCAATGCCTTCCATTTTGGTTTGCAGGGTCTGGCCCAGGGCCTGACCATCCTTGGAACTGATCAGGGTTTCGAGCACCTTGACCGGGTCCTCCAGTGCTTGGTCGGAGAGCTGCAGGTTTCTGCTCAAATGTTCCAATACGCCGCGCTTGGGGCTCTCCTGCGGTAGCTCAGGATCGCTGTGTGCATGTTCGACGGCGGCCACGCGCAGCGTTTTTTGTTGATCGAGACTCAAGGGAATTGGCCAGGACAAGCCTCCTGCGAAATTACCCAAGGGGTGTTGCTGTGCCCGCGCCTTTGCGGTTTGCGCTAATGCCAATATGTCGTCCACTGTCTTGGGCAATGGCAAGCCATTTTCAGTGAGGAACGCTTCCAGGGTTACGGACATGCCAGGTGTCCGTATATAGGATTGGTAATGGGCGGAGTCTGGCGCGATGTTCATCGGCGTTTTTTTCAGGATGGCCGACACGTCGCGCTCTGTGGGGTTTTCCGGCAAGGTCTGGACAGATTCGTTGAGTTTTTGCGCCAGGTAGCGCCAGTTTTTCTGATTCCCCAGGTTTTGATCCAGCGCCTGGCGTGCGTCAATGCTGCGTGATGGGCTGTCCAGCCATTGCTCACGTGCCTCCAGAGCGTTGCTGCCGTCGAAATGCGGCCCCAGGTCTGCGGCTTCATGCAGGTCTGTCTCAGTCAATAGGTGTCGCCAGGGGTCGACCAGTTTTGGTTCGACGCTGTCCGGGTCATACAGCGCTTGCAGTGTGTTGCTCACCTGTTGGCGCTGACGCGCCAGCAACTGCGGCACGCCTGCGGCGATAACGTCGGCCTCCACCGGCGAGAGATTCTGGTTCAATTGATTTTTCCAGTCACCCTTCAGGCCTTGCTGAACCTCTATCGGCAGGCCCTGTAACAATTGCTCTGCGGCCTCGGGATTGTCATTGATACGTTGACGCAGCGCCGCAAGTGCCTTGGCCGGGCTGTCGAAAGTTTCGTAGCCATTACGGGGGGTGTAGAGCACTGTCAGCCCTTGTTGTTGGCCAGGTGACAAGGTACGGTCGGTTTGCGCACTATTAAATGGCCGTGTCGCTGACGAACCATCGCTGCTGGTGATCAGGAAGGCGCCCGCCAGCAGGCTTCCGGCGGGGCTTGGCACCTGGAGCTTGAGCGGGTAGACACCAGGTCGTTCTCCATCTTTCATCGCGCTTTCCCGAGCCTCCAGGGTCGGGTATTCGAATGCCTTGTCGATCAACGATTTGGCGGCGGGCGTCAACGCTCCGTCTTCGACTCCCAAGGCCGCCAGGGTGGAGAGCATCTCGCGGTGAATACCCAACAACTCGTTCTGGGGCGACTCAGGGTTGGGTTCACCTGTACGAGGTTCGGTCCAGAATCGGGCAAGGCTCAGGGGCAGTTCTTTTTCGATGGCGTGTGCAATTGAAAGCAGGGTGTCGCGAGTCTGCAATTGCTGGGTGCTTTCGCTTGGCGAGTCGCTGCGGTAAAAGCCGACTTCCATGCCGACGATACTGGTCGAGGGCTCAGCGTCCGGAGATGTCTTGAGTTGGCGCAACGCATTGAATAGCGCCTCGGTGATGCCTTCCACCGAGACCAACGTGCGCTGGCCCTGCTCATCGGTGTGATAGCGGTGTACATACAGCGATGAGACGTCCACGGGAGGCGTAATGCCTAAACTGCGGGCGAGTTGCTGCTCGATAACACTGCTGAGCGTCGGCTGGCGTAGCAGCAGTGCCTGGATGTCCTGATTGAGTTGCTGGTATTGATTGAGCAACAGGCGTTGATCAGTTATTTGCAGGCCCTTGATCAGGTCAGAGCGAATCGCGCTGGCCGGCGCGATAGCCTCTACCTCAGGAGCAGAAGCGGCGTGGGCCAAGGGTGACATCTGTGGGGTGTGAGAAGCCTGGGCGGTTTCTTCGCTGGAGACGTTCCGGCGCAGGCGAGGGTGGGCGATACCTGTAATCAAGTGAGTTATCCCGATGACATTGGCCCAGGCGTCCTGATGGTAATCCGAGGGATGATTCTTCCTTAGTTGGGCCTCGGATAATTGGGGTGAAAGCGTCGGAAGGTTCCGAGCAGGCCCGCTGAAATGTTATTTACGAATATGTACCGCCTGTGGCGGCAATGCAGGGCTGCCCAGCTTGCCGCACGCAGTGTGTACGCAGGGTCAGGTAAATTTGGCGGAGGGGATCAGCGCCGTTCGTAACCGCGGCCGCCGTCATCGTGGTGATCATGCCAACCACCGCCGCGCGGGAAGAAGAAGCAGCCGCTGATGCTCAGCATGATCAGAAGGGGAACTAGCAGCACGAGTCGTCGAAGCATTTAATGATCCTCAAGGGAGCCTTACAGAGTCAGTCAGGCGTCGGACAAGCCAAAACTATTGATCGCCTGTAACATAAGACCCCGCCGACCCCGTGCCATCCCCAGAATTGGGTATGTGCTTGGCATGCACGGCGATACACAGTGGATACACTCTTCAGGTTCAGGAACTTGTCATGACCCAAAAGCAACGCTTGAAATACTCGCTTCTGATTGCCCTTGCGGTACTGGGCGCGATGTTCGGCCTGTCTTATCTGCAGAGCACAGGTGTGATCAGCGAAAAAACCTTTCAGTACCTGGCGATCGCGATTGCCGTGGTCGTCGTGGTGATCAACGGCATCATGCGCCGCAAGGTCAAGCCTAACTTCTGACGGGCGTCAGTCAGGCACGGCTTTCAAGGACCTTGGCAGCCTCTTCATGGAGGCTGTAGCTCTTGTCCGCGTTCAGGGTGATCACGCCTTCGCTGCACAGACGCTTGAGCACCTCGCGCACGCTGAGAAACGACAACGGAATGCCCAGCTCCAGCAAGTGGCTGTGTACGCCTCGGACCCCGAGAGTGCGCTGGTTGTCGGCGGCAGTGAGGAGGGCGTCGATGACCTTCAGCCGGATCAGGCTGGTGCGCAAACCGAAACACTTGAGCAAATGGCGGATGCGCTGGTTGCCCTGCTGTTCGGGCGCGTTGCCGAACGCCCGTGTCTCGTTGCCAAAGTGAGTATCTTTGGCCTTTGAATGTCCATCCGTGGGCACTTGAGGGTTATACATGCAAAAACTCCTTTTCAGAGCCTGATCAGGAAAAAGATGGTGCTCTTGAGTAATAAGACGAACGAGTGACGCAAATCATGAAACGGCGGATGTAGAAAATTTGTCGGTATCGGGTTTGTCACTTTTCAAGCGCTGACGATATACAGCCGTGTGCGGCTAAATTATTCCGGTCGATGTGCGTTCTTACGGTGGGGTAACCATCCCGCGTGAGGGTGTTCAATTTGACTGTGGAGTCGGCGTGATTATTTCCAACGGGTTGTCCAGAGTGGGCGTGGCAGGGCTGTTGCTGGGGCTGAGCCTGGCCGCATCGGCACGGGAACAAATGACGCAGGCGTCGGCGGATATCCGCCGTACCAGTTATGGCGTGCCGCATATTCGTGCCGTTGATGAGCGTGGCCTGGGGGTGGGGATGGGGTACGCCTATGCCCAGGACAACCTGTGCTTGTTGGCCAATGAGGTGACCACGGTCAATGGCCAGCGCGCCAGGTTTTTCGGTCCGGACCAGGCGACCCTGGAAGAGCGCAACAACCTCGCCAGCGATGTGTTCTTCAATTGGCTGAATACACCCGAGGCCGTGGCGGCATTCTGGAAAGCCCAGACGCCAGCGATGCAACAACGCCTCGAAGGGTATGTGGCCGGCTACAACCGTTATCTCAAGGAGCAGGGTGCACCCGCACAGTGCCAGTCCGCGTGGGTACGGCCCTTGGTAGTGGAAGACCTGGTCAAGTTGACCCGTAGGCTATTGGTAGAAGGAGGTGTCGGCCAATTCGCCGAAGCCTTGGTCGGGGCTGCGCCACCCCAAGCCACCGCCGGCGTGCAATCCAGCGCCAAAGCCTTTGCACTGGCCGCAGCCAACCAGCAACGCTTCACCCTGGACCGAGGCAGCAATGCCGTTGCCGTGGGCCGTGACCGCTCATTCAATGGCCGTGGCATGCTGCTGGCCAACCCGCATTTTCCTTGGGTGGGCGGCATGCGTTTTTACCAGATGCACCTGACCATCCCTGGCCAGTTGGATGTGATGGGCGCCGCACTGCCAGGGCTGCCCGTGGTGAACATCGGTTTCAACCAGCATGTGGCGTGGACCCATACCGTGGACACGTCCAAACATTTCACCCTGTACCGTCTGACCCTCGACCCCAAGGACGCCACCCGTTACCTGCTGGACGGCAAGTCCATCCCCTTGGATAAAACGGCGGTAACGGTACAGGTCAAGCAAGCCGACGACAGCCTCAAGGCCGTGACCCACACCGTCTACAGCTCGCAGTTCGGCCCCGTGGTGCAATGGCCCGGCAAGCTCGACTGGAACAGCCGCTACGCCTTCAGCCTGCGCGACGCCAACCTGGGCAACGACCGGGTGCTGCAACAGTGGTACGCCATGAACCGCGCCGCCAGCCTCAAGGAATTGCAAACCTCGGTGCACACCCTGCAAGGCATCCCCTGGGTCAACACCCTGGCCGCCGATGATCAGGGCCAGAGCCTGTACATGAACCTGTCGGTGGTGCCCAACGTCAGCGCCGCCAAGCTGGCAACCTGCAGCGACCCACGGGCCGGGCTGCAAATGATCGTGCTCGATGGCGCCCACAGCGCCTGCGCCTGGGACATCGACCCGCGCGCGGCCCAGCCCGGTATCTTCCCGGCCGACCAGTTGCCCCAACTGCAACGCACCGACTATGTGCAGCACTCCAATGATTCTGCCTGGATGGCCAACCCCAAGGCGCCGCTGAGCGGCTTCTCGCCGGTGATCAGCCAGGACAACATCGGCCTGGGCCCACGCGCGCGCTTCGCGCTCCAGCGCCTGCAAGCCCTTGAGCAGCAGCCGATCAGCGTCACCGACCTGCAAAACATGGTCATGGACAACGAGGTGTACCTGGCGGGCCAAGTCATGCCCGACCTGCTGACGTTCTGCGCCAATCAACTCGGCGCCGACGCCGCTGCACTGCAACCTTTGTGCACCAGCCTGAAAAACTGGGACCAGCGCGCCAACCTCGACAGCGGCGTGGGCCTGGTGCACTTCATCAACCTGATGCAGCACTTGCAGCAACTCCCGGGCGCCTGGCGCGTGGCCTTCGACCCGGCCTACCCACTGACCACTCCAAGCGGCCTAGCCATCGACCGCGCCCCGGTCGCCAAGGCCCTGCGCGAAGCCATGCTGGCCTCCAGCGCAGAAGTGGGCAAACTGGGCCAGACCCGCTGGGGCGATATCCAAGTCTGCGGCCAAACCCCAATGCACGGCGGCCCGCAAGAATTGGGCATCTACAACGCCATGCAAACCGTGTCCCGCGCCGATGGCAAGCGTGAAGTTGTCAGCGGCACCAGCTACCTGCAAATCGTCAGCTTCGACGACAAAGGCCCCAACGCGGTCGGCGTACTGGCCTTCTCCGAGTCCAGCAACCCGGCGTCCGCCTATTCAAAGGACCAGACCCAAGCCTTCTCCGAGAAAAAACTGCACCCATTGCCCTTTACCGAGGACCAGATCAAGGCCGACCCGCAGTACCACATCCACACGGTCAAGGAGTAGGGCAGACACACAACCCCTTGATGCCAAGACAGAATATTTTTTGAAATCAAGGGGTTGCAGGCCTAGGCAAATGAGTACATAATGGCGCCCATCGAACGCAACGAAGCATTAAAAACTTCAATGTATTCAATGAGTTAGAGTAGAGGCAAGCTTCACATAGCCCACTCAAGTTTGTATGCGGTGAATGTCAGCAACCAGGGCATTGATCGTTTGAGGCCGAGTAGCAAAATGGTTATGCAGCGGATTGCAAATCCGCCTACGCCGGTTCGATTCCGACCTCGGCCTCCACTCTTAGAAGCCCCGTAGATTAACGTCTACGGGGTTTTTTATTGCCTGGGATTTGCCAGCACTTCCAACGCCCCGTGAAACTGAACCAAACAAATGATGTCCGATTGCTATCGGCCAAGGAAGAGGTCCGCCAAGCGCGCATTGGGTCTACGCTCAGTAAAGCCTCACGCGACCTCCTCACGCCGTTTTAGCCGCGCGCTTATCCTGCCAGCGCAGGAAACGCCCGCACTCATCAAAGCTGACAGAGTGACCCATGAAACAAAAAATTCTTCTTGTAGCCGTGTGTGCTGCACTCATCCAAGGCTGTGCCGCCCCTTCCAAAAGCCATGAAGAATCACCTTCGATGCCAACTACCTCAGCCGCTGTAGCCCAGCCAATCTTATCTGCTTATGACTGGAACCTGGTCTCGGCAACGGATGCGTCGGGCAAGCCTCTCGTGGCGATGAACAAAGGCATTGAGCGCAAGTTGCGCGTTGCCTTCAGTGACAACAACCTGAGCATCAGCGGTGGCTGCAATCGTCAGTTCGGCGGCTATCAGTATCAGGACGGGGTTCTGAAGGTTCAGCCACTGGCCTCTACGTTGATGGCGTGTGACAAGAGCCTGATGGACCTTGACGCCCAGGTAGGACGGCTGTTCAAGGGCGATCTGCGCGCTGTAATCACCGGCGACAACAGCGCGCCGATGCTGCAACTGACGACAGTGGATGGCTCGGTGCTCAAGCTGCAAGGCGAGGCCACTCCGCAGACCCGCTACGGCAGCGAGGGTGAGGTCAAGTTTCTGGAAGTGGCGGCCAAGACGGTCAAGTGCAGCCACCCTCTGATCCCGAACTATCAATGCCTGCAAGTGCGCGAGCGCCGCTATGACGACGCGGGCCTGCAACTGGCGACCCAAGACGCTTGGCATCCGCTGTACCAGCCTATCGAAGGCTTTGTGCATCACGACGGCGTGCGCACTGTGCTGCGGGTCAAGCAGTACGAATGGAAGAATCCGCCAGCGGATGCGCCTTCGACGGTCTACGTGTTGGATATGGTGGTCGAGCAGGACGCTTCTGGCAGCAAGTAAGCGAACAGAAACCCCGTAGATTAGCGTCTACGGGGTTTTTTATTGTCTGTGATTTATGCGTTTTTTCGACGAGTGACACGTCTAGATCAAGGGTTCTAGCTCGATCGGGGGTTGTCACGTGCGGATTTGCCGACTACTCTGAAAATGTTTGAATTATTACAAACAATTTCGGTGTGGCTGTTTTTCGGTCACACGGCTTCAGGACGAGGAACGAAAAATGTTTTCACATGAAGGTACTGCACTAGAGCTGTTGGTCTTGGTTTTTGGCGTCACTGGGGTGTTGTTGGTCGCCTGGTTTATTCACCATCAATACGAGCTCAGGTCGCGCAAGCATGTAAAAAAACAACATGCCTCTGGCCAGCAACGTGAAGCTCAAAGCCGCTAACCGTCCCTTCACCTGTGCCAGCCTTTACGGCTGGCCTCAGAATCCGGCTTTCAATGGTCTGCAAGGTTTTCCCGAGCCCACTGCTCGGCAGTGGTGACCGGAATCGACTGCTGCTCGTTGAAGGTGGCCGCCTTAGGCCAGGCCACACCCTTGCCTTGTGCGAATACGGCACGGTACTTCTTGATGTGGTGCGTGGGGTCTTTTTCCAGTGCCTGCATGAGGTAGTCAACCGTCCACACGTTGCGCTTGAAGGGGCGATCCAGAACACGCTCCAGCATGCTTGCCACCTGCCCATACGTCACGGTGTCGCCGGCCAGGTAGACAATCTGATTGCGCAGGCGCGGTTCGAAGAACACGATTTGCGCTGTCAGCGTACCGATGTCGTCCGGTGTGGTGAGCGTCACGCTGTTCTCCAGACTGCCCAGGGCGTTGACTGTGTGGTTGTCGAAATCGACGACCTCGAACACCGGCTCGAACAGGAAGCTGGTGAACATGCCTGTCGAGATGATGACCCATTCAGTGTTGTCCTGGGCGCGCAGCAACTCGCGCACATCGAGCTGAGCATCGAACAGATCCTGAGGGCTGCCCCGGCCAATCACGTCGAAATCCACGCCGAACTGCCACGGGAAGTAGCGCTTCACGCCGGACTTGAGTGCGGCGGTCGCCAGCTTCATCGGGGTTTCTCGGCCCGCGACCATGCCCGCGCAGCCGATCACGGTATCGAAGCGTGCGAAGACCTTGGCAAGTTGATCGATTGAGTCGTTCACCAGGTCTGCGGCGACCATCTGGATGCCCAGGCCGCGCAGCTCATCGATCTCTACCTTTTTTTCGGGCACTTGCGTGTTGATGGTCGACTCCCTGAGCAACACGCTGAGGGTGGAGCCGGGCGCGCGTTTGGCCTCGCGTGCCAGGTTGCGCAAAACCGGTAGGCCGAGTTCGCCGGCGCCTAGAACGAGGATCGATTGAGAGGGAAGTGGGGTCATTTCAGGCATGATTTCTCCGCAGACCTGTTGGCGATAAGATGAGCCCATGCTGGCATGATTCGGCAGCGCTCATAAGAAGGCACACGTGTGATACCAGGGGTAGAAATGACCGATCATGAAACGCTCAGCCAGGCAGAAGTGATATGCCAGTCGCTAAGGGAGGAGGACGATGGCGTCAGGCGTGAAGTCCTTGCTCACGCCGGTAGCCGCTGGGCATTGGGCATCCTGCATGCGCTGGGTGTGTACGGTGCGATGCGTCATGCCGAGATAAAACGGCAGATGACGGGGGTAACTCAGCGTATGTTGACCAAGACGCTACGCGCCATGGAGCGCGACGGCCTGTTGGTTCGGCGCGAGTTCGGTCAAATTCCGCCCCGCGTTGAGTACGAGCTGACGCCACTGGGCAGGGAGCTTTTGATTCGCATGTCGCCTATCTGGACCTGGGTGGTGGAAAACGTGGAGGACTTTCGTAAGGCTCGGCGTATTTTCGACAGTCAGGAGGGCAAAAAACCGGCATGGCAGGTTCCCACACCGATTCCCGATGCGCCTCGGTAAGCGCAACTTCTCGATGAAGGCTGTACAAGTGTATGCCTCGATCCACCCCTAGCTGTACGGGGCGCAGCGGGCCATAACCCACTACTGTCGCAGGCACGTCACCACCGCTTGGATGCCGCGCCATGTTCATGTCTACCAGCCTGTTATCAGCCTTCGTGCTGTTCGCTTTTGTCTCTTCGATCACCCCTGGGCCCAACAACACCATGTTACTGGCCTCAGGCGTGAATTTCGGCTTTCGCCGTTCGATGCCCCATGCACTGGGGATCAGTATCGGCTTTATGTTGTTGGTGATCTGTGTGGGGCTGGGCTTGGGCGAGGTGTTCAAGCTGTTCCCGTGGGCCTATACGCTGTTGCGTTATGTCGGCGCCGCGTATTTGTTGTACCTGGCGTGGAAGATTGCCAATGCGGGCGGCATGTCTGACAACCCGGATGAACACGGCAAGCCGATGACCTTCCTCGGTGCGGCAGCGTTCCAGTGGGTCAACCCCAAGGCGTGGATCATGGCGCTGGGGGCGATCACTACCTACACGCCTGCCGAGGGTTATGTCACCAATGTGCTGGTGATCGCGCTGGTATTTGCAGTGGTCAACCTGCCGAGTGTGTGCGTGTGGGTGGGGTGTGGCAGCGGCTTGCGTAACCTGTTGCGTGAGCCGCGCTGGTTACGGATGTTCAACTGGTCCATGGCCGGGCTGTTGGTGCTGTCGCTGTATCCGATGCTGTTTGTGGGCTGAGTAAGTAGCCACGATGCGAAGCGAGCCGCTCGGCTTTTGATCTTGCTCTTGATCTGAAGCGCCCCGTTAAACCCCGCTGGCCGAACGCAGGCTTGAATTCGTGGGTAACCCGGCAGGACGCAGGGTTAGCCGCCCCGCGCCATGGATGGCGCGTGGCGGCGGCCCACGGATTCAAGTCTGCGTTCGGGCACACCGAGCCAAGGCGAGGTGCCGAGGGGTGGGGCAAGAGCCCTTTGGTTACTTTGGGCTGGGCCGGCATTCCGGCTCTTTTCCAAAGTGACCCGCCGTCAGGCGGAACCCTAAGTGGCCGTTACCGCAGCAATGGATATGCACACAATCCAACTGTGTTGCCTGTCAGGCCGCCTTCGCGAGCAAGCCCGCTCCCACAGTTTGGATCGTGGGGTGTCATGTAGATAGATGTCGGCTGTGAGGCCGCCATCGCAGGCAAGCCAGCTCCCACAGTTGGATCGGGGGCGTCAGGTAGATAGGCGTCGGATGTCAGGCCGTCACGGGAGCAAGCTCCCTCGCCACAGGGGCAGCAGCGCGGGCTTAGACCGGCGAGATGGTCGCCAACATGCCGATGCCAATGGTCAGCACCAAAAAGCCAAACAGGAAAATTGCCATCTTGGTCATAAGGCCTCCGAGGGGAAGGGGACGACAGGAATGTCGGGATGGGGCTATTGTCCGCCTCAAGCGGTTTTCAATACAGGCGCAGATTGAAAAGAAAAAACCGTATCAGATCACCGCGCAGCGCCTGGGCCGTGGCTTTTCAAGCGAACAGTTTTTATCAAGATCAGCGCCATGGCCGCGGCCCGCCTTGAGCGTCACCTGAGACAGACACGGCATTTGCCCCTAAGATAGCGCCCACTGCACAACAATAAGCGTGGGCCGACCCTCGATGGAAAGACGCCAGTTCAGCGGTGGCATGCAAGGCAAGAACCTGCGCTACCTCAGTGATAACCCCCAGCAATCAACCTCGGTCACCCGCGTCGGTTTCCTGCTGCTCGAACACTTCTCCTTGCCGGCCTTTACCCAGACCCTCGACACGCTGGTGACCGCCAACCTGTTGCGCCCCGATCTGTTCGCTACGCGCACCTTCGGTTGGGGTGAGGGCGAAGTCATCAGCGATCTGGGCCTGGTCATTCGCCCGGATGCGAACCTGATGCTGGCGACCTTGCAGGACTTGGACCTGTTGGTGATCTGCGGTGGTTTTCGTACCGAACTCAAGGCCAGCGAGCCCTTTATCCAATGGCTGCGCAGCGCGGGTGAAGCGGGCGTGCGCCTCGCCGGTTTGTGGAACGGTTCCTGGTTCCTCGGGCGTGCGGGGCTGCTGCAGGGTTACCGCTGTGCCATCCACCCCGAACATCGCCCGGCGCTGGCCGAAGTGTCCAAGGCGGCGCAGGTCACCAGCGAACCCTATGTGATCGACCGCGACCGCCTCACAGCGTCCAGCCCCTCGGGGGCTTTTCATATGGCTTTGGACTGGATCAAGAGCCTGCATGGCAAAGCGTTGGTCGAAGGTATCGAAGATATCCTGGCGTTCGAAGAGTCGCGCTACCGCCGTATCAAACCGACTGAAAACATGTGTGTCAGCGCGCCACTGCGCGAGGTGGTGAAGCTGATGGACGCCAACCTCGAAGAGCCTCTGGAACTCGATCAACTCGCCGTCTACGCCGGCCGTTCCCGCCGCCAGTTGGAGCGCCTGTTCAAAGAACAGCTGGGCACCACGCCGCAACGCTACTACATGGAATTGCGCGTCACTGAGGCACGACGCCTGTTGCAGCACACCGAGTTATCCCAGGTGGATGTGCTGGTGGCGTGCGGGTTTGTCTCGCCGAGCCATTTCAGCAAATGCTACAGCGCGTATTTCGGCTATCGCCCCTCCAAGGAGAAGCGGTTGGTCAAGTAGCCTACATTTGGTTTTCGGCGTTTTCAAAAACGATCCAGCCGATAAGGCTGTAGCTCTGGCACCCGCTCACCCGCCGCGAGCTGTCCAACCCGCTCGGCCGTCACCGCCGCCTGTGTCAGCCCCAGATGCTGGTGACCGAACGCGAGCAGTACCTTGCCCTCGCACACCCGGTCAATGATCGGCAGCGAGTCGGGCAGGGAAGGGCGAAACCCCATCCAGGGCGTGGCTTCGCTGTCGCTCAAGTCGTGTCGGAACAGCCCTTTGCTCAACCGGTGCAGCTGCCAGGCGCGTTGCATATTGGCCGGGCGGTCGAGGCCGGCGAATTCGACCGTACCGGCCAGTCGCAGGCCACCGGTCATGGGCGTCATGATGAACTTGCGCTCCAGCGAAGTGACCGCGAATGGCAGGCGCTGTTGTTCGTGGGGCAGCATCAGGTGGTAACCGCGTTCGGTGTCCAGTGGCACCTGTTTGCCGGTGAGTGCGGCGGTGAGTTTGGCCGAATGGGCGCCGCAGGCGATCAGCACTTGCTGCGCTGTCATTACGCCTTGGTCGGTCATCAGGGAAACGCCGCTGCCCTCCAGGCGCGCATCCAGAACGCGTTGCTGAAGAAATCGCACCCCCTCGGCCTTGGCCGCGTTCACCACTTCGTCAACCACCGTGTACGGGTCCAGAAAGTGCCCGGTAACGGGAAAGAACAAACCGCCTTGTATCGCGTCGCTCAGTTGCGGCGCAGCCTTGCGCACGGCATCGCCGCTCCAGAAGTCCACGGCGACGCCTTGCTGGGTCATGCGGTGCTGTAATGCATCCAATGCAGCGCGGGATTCGGCGCGCTCAAATACCAATAGCGAACCGTCTTCACGCAGCAATTGTGTTTGACCAATCGATTGCAGCAAGCGTTGCCACGCGCCCAGGCTGCCTTCGTTCAGCGCGCGAAGGCCCGCCACGGTGCGCTGATAACGCGTTGGCCGCAGGTTGAGCAACAGGCGGATAAACCAGGGCAGGGCGCGGGGCAGGTAGGCCCAGTCCAGGCGCAGCGGGCCCATGGGGTCCAGGAGCATGGCGGGCAAGCGCTTGAGGATCGACAGGTCGGCGATGGGGAACACTTGCTCCGTTGCCAGGTGGCCGGCGTTGCCGTAGGAGGCGCCCATGCCGGGTGCCTGGGCGTCGACCACTACGACTTGGCGACCTTGGCGTGCCAACTGCAAGGCGCAGGCGACGCCGATAATGCCGGCGCCGACCACTACGATGTCTGCTTGATTGGGATCGGCCATGGTTAAGCTTCTCGCTGGCCGTCGAGCAGGCGCCGCAGCCGCAGCGGGTTGTCGTGCTGCAGGGCAGTGGGCAGCAAGGCGTCCGGGAAATCCTGGTAACACACCGGGCGCAGAAACCGCAGGATCGCCGCCGTGCCCACCGAGGTGCTGCGGGCATCCGAAGTCGCCGGAAAGGGCCCGCCATGCACCATGGCGTCGCACACCTCTACGCCAGTCGGCCAGCCGTTCACCAGCAGGCGCCCAGCCTTGCGCTCCAGCACCGGCAGCAGTGCCCGGGCCTGTGGCAGGTCGTGGTCATCTATATGCAGGGTGGCGGTGAGTTGACCTTCCAGGTGCTCGGACACCTGGCGCATCTGCTCGACATCGCGGCACTCCACCACCAGCGAGGCGGCGCCAAAGACTTCGGCTTGCAGGTGTTCATTGTTCAGAAATGCTTCGGCCTGGGTCACGAACAGATGGGCCTGGCCCTGGTTCGGCCCCGTCGCTGGCGAGCCCTTGGCGGCAATGTTGGCGTGCTGGGCCAGGGTCTTCACGCCGTTTTCATAGGCGTTGAAGATGCCCGGTGTGAGCATGGTTTGGGATGGGCAACCCGAGAGCCGGTCACTGGCTGACTGAATGAAGCGGTCCAGAGCGACGCCTTGCAGGGCAATCACCAGGCCAGGGTTGGTGCAGAACTGGCCGGCGCCTTGGGTCAGCGACGCCACGAACCCTTCGGCCATGGCTTCACTGCGGGCTTCAAGCGCGGCAGGAAACAGGTACACCGGGTTGATCGAGCTCATTTCCGCGTACACCGGAATCGGCTCCGGGCGTGCCTGTGCCGCTTGGCACAGGGCAATGCCGCCACTGCGCGAACCGGTGAAGCCCACAGCCTTGATGCGCGGGTCGCTCACCAGTGCGATACCCACCTCGTTACCCGCACCGTAGAGCAGTGAAAACACACCCTCCGGCAAGCCGCAGTGTTTGACCGCCTGGGCAATGGCGCGGCCCACCAGTTCGCTGGTGCCGGGGTGCGCGTTGTGCGCCTTGACGATCACCGGGCAACCGGCGGCGAGTGCCGATGCGGTATCACCGCCCGCCACGGAGAAGGCTAGGGGGAAGTTGCTGGCACCGAACACCGCTACCGGGCCGAGGGCGATATGGCGCTGGCGCAGGTCGCCACGGGGCAGGGGTTGGCGCTGGGGCTGTGCAGTATCGACGCGCACGTCGAGCCATTCGCCCAGGCGCACGGTGCGGGCAAAAGCGCGCAGTTGCCCGCAGGTACGGCCGCGTTCACCTTCAATGCGTGCGCGAGGCAAGCCGGTTTCGGCGCAGGCGCGTTCGATCAACTCATCGCCCAAGGCCTCGATGTGGGTGGCGATGGTTTCAAGCAATGTGGCGCGCTCTGCCAAGGTGGTTTCGCGGTAAGCGTCAAACGCGGCCCACGCGAGTGCGCAGGCCTGTTCGACGTGCTGCTCATCCCCGCCAGCGTAGGCGGGTTCCAGTGGGGTGTGGGTGGCGGGGTTGATCGCCCGGATCGCATCGCGATGGCCGGAGATGGATTGCTGACCGATCAGCATCTTGCCTGTCAGAGTCATGGTGAAATCCTGGAAAACAGAGGGGCGGTGTAGGAGCGAGCTTGCTCGCGAAAAACGTGCCTACAACGCGTTCATTCAGGCTGAGCGCGTTATCGTTAACGATCTTCGCGAGCAAGCTCGCTCCTACAGAAATCAAGCAGCGTTTTGTTCTGCCGACCAGTTGGCATACCACTGGCGGAACAGCGCGTACTGCTGCTCGGCATAGCGGCGCTGGGCCGCGCTGAGCTCGTCGGTTTCGTTGAAGTGCAGGGCGTAACCCTGGTCACCGTTGAGTACCATCAGGTGCTTGTAATACAGCACTAAATCGCAGCCTTCGTCGAACGACGACAACACCGCCAGCGCAGCTTCCAGCTCACGGGCCTGACGACGCGCCTTGGCATCGCCCTTGGCGGCCTTTTTGCTCAGGGCTACCAGTTGCAGCACTTCGCGGGGCAGTGCATTGCCGATGCCGGTAATGGCGCCGGTGGCGTTGCAGTTGACAAAGCCGTGGACCACTTGGGTATCGACGCCGACCATCAGGGTCACATCGTCATCCTGGGAGGTGATGTTTTCGGCGGCGTAGCGCAGGTCGGCGGCGCCGCCGAACTCCTTGAAGCCGATCAGGTTCGGGTGTTCGCGGCGCAGTTCGAAGAACAGGTCGGCGCGGGTGGCGAAACCGTAGTAGGGGCTGTTGTAGATCACCGCCGGCAGGTTGGGGGCGGCGTTGAGAATCGCTGCAAAGTGAGCCTTTTGCGCAGTGACCGAAGCCCCTCGGGACAGCACGCGGGGAATCACCATCAAACCATGGGCGCCGACTTTGGCGGCATGGGCTGCGTGGGATACGGCCTCACGGCTGTTCACCGCCCCCGTACCGACGATGGTCGGCACACCCGCCGCCACCAGGCGCGCTACGCCTTCCTGGCGCTGGGCCTCAGTGAGCAGCGGCCAGTCGCCCATGGAACCGCAATACACCACGGCACTCATGCCGATGTCGATCAGCTCGCGACCCTTGGCCACCAGGGCGTCGAAGTCCGGTTGGCGTTCGGCGGTGCAAGGGGTCATCAGGGCGGGCATGCAGCCGGTGAAGATGTTGTCGCTCATGGTGCTAACTCCATTTCAGTTGAATTGATCAAGGGCTCAGATGCCCCAGGCAAACGGGTCTTGTTCGTCGATCAGCAAGGTGCTGTCGGCGGTCATGTAGGCACGGCCGGTGATGAATGGGCGTACGTGTTCGCCGTCCCACTCATAGCGGCCGAGGAACTGGCTGCCGGTGATGCTGGCTTGTACCCAGGGTTCTCCTGCGGCCAGTTTTGCGTCGGCGGCCAGGCAGGCGAGCTTGGCGCTGGTGCCGGTGCCGCAGGGGGAGC
This sequence comes from Pseudomonas sp. L13, assembly GCF_009935965.1. Lineage (NCBI taxonomy): Bacteria > Pseudomonadati > Pseudomonadota > Gammaproteobacteria > Pseudomonadales > Pseudomonadaceae > Pseudomonas > Pseudomonas sp. L13. The sequence continues at coordinate 46,127 of NZ_QODJ01000012.1, read as the reverse complement.
GGTCATAGGCTTTGCCAGGGCACATGACGAAGTTGCGGCTGTCGGCGTGGGGGTCGTCGGCGAACAGTTCGACATGGTCGATCAGCGCACCGTCTGCGCCACGGATGCCTTGGGCTTCGAGGGCCTTGAGCATCGCCCAGGTGTAGTCGGTCAGGGCGTCCACGTTATCCATCTGCAGCTCATGGCCGTGGTCCAATACCAGGAAAAACCAGTTGCCGCCCCAGGCGATATCGCCCAGCACCACGCCATGCCCAGGCACTTCAACCGGTACCTGCTTGCGATAGCGGTAGGCGGGCACATTGCGCAGGGTCACGCTGCCGTCTTCGTGCAAGGTGGCCGCGACCGGGCCGACCGGCGTGTCAAGGCTATGCACGCCCGGTTGGATCAGCCCCAGGTGATGCAGCGAGGCAACCAGGCCGATGGTGCCGTGGCCGCACATGCCCAGGTAGCCGGCGTTGTTGAAGAAGATCACCCCGCAGGTCGCCCCCGGTGTGACGGGCGCGCAGTACAGCGCGCCCACCAGTACATCGTTGCCCCGTGGCTCCAGCAGGCAGGCGCGGCGCCATTGATCGTGGTGGGTCCGCAGGTGGTGCAGTTGGTCGGCGATCGTGTCGCCAACCAGCGCGGGGAAACCGCTCATGACCAGGCGGGTAGGTTCACCGCCGGTGTGTGAGTCAATCACGTGCAGCCGTTTCATAAGGCGCTCCATCAGTGGGTGGTCGGGGACAGTGGGGCGCTGTAGTGCGCGTCGCTGACGGCTTCGCTTTCGTCCTCTTCCTGCTCCAGGCGCACCAAGTGGGCAGGCACGCCGGTGGCGGCGCCCCAGTAGTAGATGCCCAGGGCGCAGGCCGCGACCACCAGGGTGTCAAACGGGTGGCTGATCACGCCGATACCGCCAAAGCTGCCGAGTTTGGAGAGCAGGATGGTCACGGCGTAGAAGCCGATCAGCCAGGCCGAGGAGCGCACCTGTTGCTTGAGATTGAGGTGCGCGGTCGGCACCCAGCGTGCACACAGCAGGTACACCACAAACATCAGGATTTGCAGGCCCAGCAGCCAGGACACGGTGCTCCAGCCCGACCAGTACACGATCAGCGCAGCGATGATGAAGGAGAGCGGGCCCAGCACCGCCATGCCCTTGACCCGAAACGGGCGCGCCATGTCCGGTGCATTGCGGCGCAGGGCGGCGACGGTTACCGGGGCCACGGCGTAACTGAGGATCAGGGCGGCGGACACCACGTTGATCAGCGCTTCCCAGGACGGGAACGGCAAGGTCCAGAACACCGACAGGCCAAAGGTCAGCCACAGCGCCGGGCGCGGGATGCCGGACTTTTCATCGATGCGCGTGAAGATCTTGAAGAAGGTGCCGGTCTGCGCCCAGCCATACACCACGCGCGGGGTGGCGTTCATGTAGATATTGCCGCAGCCGCTGGGGGAGATCACCGCATCGGCCACCACCAGGTAGGCCAGCCAGCCCACGCCCAGCGCCAGGGCGATATCGCGATAGGGTAGGGCCAGTTCCTTGCTGATGCCGGCCCAGCCATTGGCAAGCATTTCGGTAGGCACGCCGCCGAGGAATGCGGTTTGCAGCAGCACATAGATGGCCGTCGACAACAGTACCGAGAGGATCAGGGCGATGGGGATGGTGCGCTGTGGGTTTTTCACTTCGCTGGCCACCGAAATGATCGGCGTCAGCCCCAGGTAGGCAAAGATCACCCCGCCTGCGGACACGGCCATCTCGATGCCCGACAAGCCGAACGGCGCGAAGCCATGCACCTGGAAGTTCGCAGGCTTGAAGAAGGTGAACAGCACGCCGATCACCAGCAACGGCACGATGAACTTGAACACGCTCACCAGGTTATTGGCGATGGCAAAGGTCTTCACGCTGCGGTAATTGAGCACAAAGAACAGGCACAGCAAGGCAAATTGCACCAGCCAGCCCAGGGTGGTCGGGTCGCTGGAGCCGGCCTTGGTCAGTTGGGGAAACCAGGCTGCCGCATACTGGCGTGAGGCGACTACTTCAATCGCCACCAGGCTGGAAAACGCGATCAGCGTGATAAAGCCCATCAGGTAGCCCAGCAGCGGGCCGTGGGAGTAAACCGGGTAGCGCACCACGCCGCCAGCGCGGGGCAGGGCGGCGCCGAGTTCGCAGTAGACAATGCCCAGCAACAGCACAGCGAACCCCCCGAGCAACCAGGAAAAGATTCCCGCCGGGCCTGCGATGGCAGACACGTGGCTGGCAGCGAACAACCAACCCGAACCGAAGATGGCCCCCAACCCGATAAAGGTGAGGTCCATCAGTGACAGCTGTTTCTTGAACTTGCCTTGGCCTGACATAGCGGCGCCTTCTTGTGAGTTATTGGATAGGCATGCAGTGGCGCTATCCTGAACCCACAGGCCTGGCTGACGATTGATGTTTTATGCGGCGATGGATGACGAATTCAGCACAATTTACTGCGCTCGACAGCGCTCGCCCCATGCCTCAATCTGCTGGCTGTCGACGAATAAAAGGGCAGATAAAGTCATGTTGCAGAGCGCGTTCGCGAGCCTTTTCCAGGGCAGCCGACCCCACAGCATCGAGCAGCTATTGAGCGGGGTAGAGCAGTTGCTGCCGATGCTCGATGTACTGCCCAATGCCGCGATTTTCATCAAGGACATCGACGCCCGCTATGTGCTCGCCAACCGCACCCTGGTGCAACGCTGCGGCCTCAAGCAACTGCAACCACTGCTGGGCAAGACCAGCGCCGAAGTGTTTCCCGCGCAATTGGGCCCCGGCTATACCGAGCAGGACCGGCGCGTGCTCAAGCAGGGCCTGGTGTTGGAGGAACAGCTCGAACTGCACCTCTACGGCACCCGCGAACCCGGTTGGTGCCTGACCCACAAGTGGCCGCTGTACAACCAGTTCGGTGCGATCATCGGCCTGGCCGGGATCTCGGTAGACCTGCAATCAGCCAGTGAAACCCACCCGGCCTATCAGCGTCTGGCGGCGGTGGACGAACACATCCGCAGCCACTTCAACCGCCGTGTCACCCTGGGGGAATTGACCCGCATTGCCGGGATTTCCGTGGCGCAACTGGAGCGCTACTGCAAGCGCGTGTTTCACCTCACGCCTCGGCAAATGATCCAGAAAGTCCGGCTGGAACATGCCCGGCGGTTGTTGCATACCGAGCTGCCAATTACCGAGGTGGCGCTGCAATGCGGGTACACCGATCACAGCGCGTTTACCCGGCAGTTCAAATCCTCTACAGGTTTCACCCCAAGGCAGTACCGGCAAGCCACACAAGGCGGCAGTGCAGGTGAATGTCTTCTGTAGGAGCGAGCTTGCTCGCGAAAAACCTCAACGATAACGCGGGCGTCATGAATCAACGCGGCGCCAGTGGGTTTTTCGCGAGCAAGCTCACTCCTACAGGGTAAGCGTTCTATTGCGATGCAACGAATGGCGCGCACGCCCCTCATATGCTTACACCGACACTTTTCACCACCACAGGTACCGAGCTTATGACCGCGGCGAACAACGATCATGTGAACTGGCTGGTGCAACATTCCATGCTCCACGCAGCGCGGCAGCGGGCCAAGCTGTATTCGGGGCAAGGCCGCCTGTGGCAGCAGCCTTATGCACAGACCCGGCCGCGTGACGCTTCGGCCTTGTCGTCGGTGTGGTTCACTGCTTACCCCGCGTCGATTGTCACCCGCGAAGGCGGCACCGTGCTGGAAGCGCTGGGGGACGAAACCCTGTGGCATACCCTGTCGAAGATCGGCATCCAGGGTATTCACAACGGCCCGTTGAAGAAGTCCGGTGGCTTGTCTGGCACCGAGCACACCCCGACCATTGACGGTAATTTCGACCGCATCAGCTTTGACATCGACCCGCAACTGGGCACCGAGGCTCAGTTACAGGCGTTGACGCGCATGGCTGCCGCCCACAATGCGGTGATCATCGACGATGTGATCCCGTCCCACACCGGCAAGGGCGCGGACTTTCGCCTGGCAGAAATGGCGTATGAGGACTATCCGGGCCTCTACCACATGGTCGAAATCCGCGAGGAAGACTGGCCGTTGCTGCCCGACGTGGCCGACGGGCGTGATGCACAAAACCTCAGCCCCTCACAGGTAGACGCGCTGCGCGACAAGCACTACATCGTCGGCCAATTGCAGCGGGTGATTTTCTTCGAGCCCGGCGTCAAGGAAACCGACTGGAGCGCCACCCCGGTGGTGCTCGGCGTAGATGGCAAGTCGCGGCGCTGGGTATACCTGCATTACTTCAAGGAAGGCCAGCCGTCGCTGAACTGGCTTGACCCTTCGTTTGCCGCGCAGCAGATGATCATCGGTGATGCGCTGCACGCCATTGATGTGATGGGCGCGAAAATCCTGCGCCTGGATGCCAACGGCTTTCTCGGCGTGGAGCGCAAGCTCGATGGCACGGCCTGGTCCGAAAGCCATCCGCTGTCGATCACCGGCAATCAGTTACTCGGCGGCGCCATTCGCAAGGCGGGCGGGTTCAGTTTTCAGGAGCTCAACCTTACCGTGGATGACATCGCGTCCATGTCCCACGGCGGCGCCGACTTGTCTTATGACTTCATCACCCGGCCGGCCTACCAGCATGCATTGCTGATGGGCGACACCGAGTTCCTGCGCCTGATGCTGCGCCAGATGCACAACCTGGGCATCGACCCCGGCTCGCTGATTCATGCGCTACAGAACCACGATGAACTGACCCTGGAGCTCGTGCATTTCTGGACGCTGCACGCCCATGACAGTTTCCTGTTCCAGGGCCAGACCTTCCCCGGCAACATCCTGCGCGAGCATATCCGCGAGCAGATGTACGAACGCCTGACCGGCGAGCATGCGCCGTATAACCTCAAGTTCGTGACCAACGGCGTGTCCTGCACCACCGCCAGTATCATCACCGCCGCCCTGGGGATTCGTGACCTGGAGGCGATCACCCCGGCAGATATCCAGCAGATACGCCAGATCCACTTGTTGCTGGTGATGTACAACGCCATGCAACCTGGGGTGTTTGCCTTGTCCGGCTGGGACCTGGTGGGCGCGTTGCCGCTGGCGGCCGAAGACGTGGCGCACCTGATGGCCGATGGCGACACGCGCTGGATCCACCGTGGTGCCTATGATCTGGTAGACCTGAACCCCGAGGCCGAACTGTCGGCGGGGCAAATGCCGCGCTCCAAAAGCCTGTACGGCAGCCTGAACAGCCAGCTGCAGGACTCGGATTCCTTTGCCTCCCAACTGCAAAAAATCCTCGCCGTGCGCCGCGCCTACGACATCGCCGCCAGCCGCCAGATCCTGGTGCCGGATGTCGAGCACCCAGGCTTGCTGATCATGGTTCACGAATTGCCGGCGGGTAAGGGCACGCAAATCACTGCGCTGAACTTTGGTGCCACGCCGATCACCGAAACCCTGCACCTGCCCAACATCGCACCGGGGCCGGTGGTGGATATCATCAATGAGCGGGTGGAAGGCGATTTGACCGAGGAGGGCGCGTTCACGATCACGCTGGACGCTTATGAAGGGCTGGCGTTGCGGGTGGTGAGCAGCACGCCGATGTAAAGGGATATTGGCCCTGGCAAACCGTAAACGTCATCGCCTACTGTAGGAGCGAGCTTGCTCGCGAAAAACGTCAACGATAACGCGAGCTTCCTGAATAAAAGCGGCGTCTGTGAGTTTTTCGCGAGCAAGCTCGCTCCTACATGGCAAGCCAGAGGATCAGTGGTGCTTGTTCTTGTGCTTATGCTTGTTGCCTTTGTGCTTGCCACCACCCGAACGATGACTGCTCTCGTCATCGGCCAGGTTGTTACCCAGCGCGCCACCGGCTGCGCCACCCACGCCCGCGCCGATGGTCGACCCGGTAGTACCGCCCAGGCGATTACCAATCAGCGAACCGCCCGCCGAACCCAAACCGCCGCCAATCGCTGCTTCGGTTTTATTACCTTTTTGCGCACCCACCGCACTCCCGGCTGCGCCACCCACGCCTGCGCCGATGGCCGCACCGGTCGAGCCGCCGAGCTGTTGGCCCACCACATTGCCCAACACACCGCCGACACCTCCTCCCAGCGCCGCGGTACCATCTCCAGCGGCCAAGGCCCCTTGGGAGATCAGGATGCCCAATGCCAGGGCCGGGAATGTCATTTTCATTTTTTTGTACCTCAAGGGCTGTCTCAGGCGCTCACGGGTTAAAGCACGCCTGGCAGTTTGATTAGAGCACACGCCGCAACGCTTGGGCTTCGGTGATCGCCCCTTGCACAAGAAATTTTTTTCCAGCCCTCTTGAATTCCTTTTGCGCGTCCATAAATTTTTGATCACGCGATGCCGAATCCGGGTCGCGTACTAAATCACTTGGAGAAACTCAGGAGATTTTAAAATGGCTACTACCCTGTCGTTGGCCCCACTGTTCCGTCAATCGGTGGGCTTTGATCGCTTCAATGACCTGTTCGAGTCGGCGCTGCGCAGCGAGGCTCCGAATTCCTATCCACCTCACAACGTGGAAAAGCACGGTGACGACGCGTACCGCATCGTAATCGCCGTGGCAGGCCTGACCGAGGAGGATCTGGATATCCAGGTCGAGAGGGGTGTATTGACGGTTTCTGGCGGAAAACGCGAAACCGACGATAAGGTCGCTTACCTGCACCAGGGCATTGCCCAACGTGCGTTCCGGTTGTCGTTCCGCTTGGCGGACCATATCGAAGTACGTGGCGCATCCCTGACCAGCGGGTTGCTTAACATCGACCTGCTGCGTGAAGTGCCTGAAGAGGCCAAGCCAAAACGCATCATGATTGGTGGTGAGGCCAAACCCGAGCTGCGTCAGGTCAGCTTGCAGTAAAACAATCGGCGGTAAAAAGGCGCTCTGCGGAGCGCCTTTTTTGTGCGCGCTGCAAACCCAGGCCCGCTAGGCCTGGGTATTGGGCGCAAACAACTTCCGGGCCTCGGCAAAGCATTTCTCTGCGATGGCCGAGCGCGGTTCGGTCTTGCGCATCACCATGCCCAGGGGGGCAAGGACGCTGGCATCCGGCAAGTGAATAAACGCCAGGTTCTCGATGGGGCTTTCCAGGCCGCTGTCCAACGGCATGATCGCGCAACAGAAGCCTTCGTGAATCGCCTGGAACAGTTGATAGGTGGAGTCGCTTTCCAGAATTGGCTGGGGATCGAGACCGCGGCTGCGGAAACTCAGGTCGATGGATTTTCGATAATGCATGCCATTGCTGATCATCCCCAGGGGCAATTCGGCGGCTTCTTCCCAGCTCATCTGCGTGCCTTCGAAGTGGAAGTGGCGGGTGTCGTACAGCAGGCCGACACGGGTTTCGCCCAGTTCGAAAAATTCCAGGTAGTTGGGGCTCACGTGGTCCAGGTAACACACGCCCAGGTCCAGTTGGTTGGTGCCCAGGGCTTCGATGATTTTGTCCGAACTCATGGAGGTGAGGCTGAACTTGAGTTCCGGGAAACTGTGGGACAAGCCTTGGATGAAGCTGATCGGGTTGAAGCCGCTCAGTGGCACCAGGCCCAGGCGCAGGTTACCGACCAACTGGCCGCGACACGCAGCCGCTTCGGCGAACAGGCCGTCGTGGGCGGCGAGCAGGGTTCTGGCCCAGGCCAGCACGCGTTCGCCGGCCTGGGTGAAGCCTTCGAAGCGTTGGCCGCGGGTCACCAGTTCCAGGCCCAGTTCTTCCTCCAGGTTGCGCAGGCGCATCGACAGAGTGGGCTGGGTGATGTTGCAGCGGGCGGCGGCCTGGCCGAAATGGCGGGTCTGCTCCAGCGCGATCAGGAATTTAAGTTGTTTGATGTCCATGAAGGCACCTGCCTGGAAATGAGCCGATGATCGCATTGTAACCACCGGCACGTCCAAGTGCCCTTGCCACCGTGCAGTGGCATCGTTCCATTTATGGGATGGAGCGGCCCGTTTCAGCTACTACCTAACCTCGAACGCGATGACTAAGGTGGTTCCACTGTTTTTTTGGGTGGGCCTGCTGACACACGTCCAGGTCGCGGCCCAAGCGTGTCTGTACAGGAAGCACAGGCACTGCCGGACGCAGTTCCGGCGCACCACGCCAGGGAGGTATCGCCAAGCAAGAGGAAATGCAAATGACTGCATCAGGTAACGCTGCAAACTTCAATGGTCAAAAGCCGACGATTGACCCCGCTGACACCGCCATGTTGCTGATCGACCACCAGAGTGGTCTGTTCCAGATCGTCAAGGACATTGATGTTCCTCAATTGCGCGCCAATGCCATCGCGCTGGCCAAGGCCGCGACGCTGCTGAAAATACCGGTCATCACCACCGCTTCGGTGCCGCAGGGCCCCAACGGCCCGTTGATCCCGGAAATCCACGAAGCCGCGCCGCACGCCCAGTACGTGGCCCGCCGTGGCGAAATCAACGCGTGGGACAACCCCGAATTCCATGCCGCCGTCAAAGCCACCGGCAAGAAGACCCTGGTGATCGCCGGTACCCTGACCAGCGTGTGCCTGGCGTTTCCGTCCATTGCGGCAGTGCATGAAGGCTACAAGGTGTTCGCGGTGGTCGATGCCTCGGGCAACCACTCCAGACTGGCCACCGACCTGACCGTCGCACGGCTGGCCCAGGCCGGCGTGGTGCCGATCGACATCATGGGCACGCTGTCGGAGCTGCAAGGCTCCTGGAACCGCCCGGATGCTCAGGAGTGGGCCAACGTCTACACCCAGGCCATGCCGCACTACCAGCTTCTGATCGAGAGCTACATCAAGGCCCAGGAAGTGGCAAACAACCACGAAGAACTAGACTCACAGCGCAAGTAAATCCGGTTGGCACTTTGAGGTGCGTCTATTTCAGGACGCACCTTCTTATCAGGAGTAATGATGATGTCTACACCTTACGTTCGCCTGGACAAAGACAACGCTGCAGTGCTGTTGGTCGACCATCAGGCTGGCCTGCTGTCATTGGTCCGTGATATCGACCCGGACAAGTTCAAGAACAACGTGCTGGCCCTGGCTGACCTGGCCAAGTACTTCAAGCTGCCAACCATCCTCACCACCAGTTTCGAAACCGGCCCCAACGGCCCGCTGGTGCCCGAGCTCAAGGCCCTGTTCCCGGATGCGCCTTACATTGCGCGCCCAGGCCAGATCAACGCCTGGGACAACGAAGACTTCGTCAAGGCCATCAAGGCCACCGGCAAGAAGCAGTTGATCATTGCCGGCGTCGTGACCGAAGTGTGCGTGGCGTTCCCGGCGCTGTCGGCCCTGGCCGAAGGCTTTGAAGTGTTCGTGGTCACCGACGCCTCCGGCACTTTCAACGAACTGACCCAGCAGTCCGCCTGGGCCCGCATGTCGGCCAACGGCGCGCAACTGATGACCTGGTTTGGTCTGGCCTGTGAGCTGCACCGTGACTGGCGCAACGACATCGAGGGCTTGGGGACGTTGTTCTCCAACCACATTCCGGACTACCGCAACCTGTTCACCAGCTACAACGCCTTGACTGAAGGCAAGTAAGCCCGAGCATGGGGGCTGTGCTGCGACAGGCAGTCCTCATTACAACCCAGGACCAGGTGCGTTGTCGCTGTGGCTGGCGTTCCTGGATGAGCTGGCAGTGGCGGGGCGTTCATTATCGACGCAGGCGCGCCAGCGCTTTAGCGGGTTGCAACAACGCTTTGACCCGTTGGCCAACAAAGTCGAACAACGTGATGGGCCCGCAACCGGCACGTTACGCGCCCTGGCGTGAGCCTTGCGCTGGGAACCGGCCAGGCTGTTGCAACAACTGCAAGAGATCCTGCAACTGAGCGATGCCATTCAGGAGGGCCGTCCGGCCAACTGCCTGTACCGCCAGAGACGAAGTAACCCGCTGTACCTGGACTGGCACCTGGCGGGAATAAACGCTGCCCGTGCGTTTCTTGCCTTGCTCGTATGCGGATTGATTTGGATCGAAGTTGCATGAGTTGGCGCCCGGGCAGGGATGATCCTGGTCGGGATCCTATGCTCATTGATGGCGACCTTTCCAGTCGCCAAGTACCGCCTGCGACCAGGCACTACGGCGACGGTGACGGTACTTGAACAACAGGAGCAACGCTGATGAGTGTGTCATTGCGCCGGCTTATAAGGGTCTCAATCTCGCTGACTGTCTCATTGTCGGCGACAGGGGCCTATGCCGATAACTCCATGGACCAGAGAGATAACCTCAGCACCGGTATCAATGAGCGCCAAAAGGCTGAGCTGTCGGTCACGCCGGGGTTTGTCAGCGGCTCGTCTCTTAACGGCTTGCTGCGCAATTACTACCTGGGCCGCGATAACCACAACACACCGTCCAGGCGTGACCAGCGCGAATGGGTGCAGGGCGTGTACTTGTCCTTTCGTTCGGGATACACCGACGCACCCATTGGCGTCGGGCTCGACGTGCATGGTTTTTATGGGCTCAAGCTGGATGGAGGAGGGGGCAGCGGCGGGGCCGGCTTGCTGCCGCTGGACTCAAAAGGCGCGCCGGAGTCTGACTTCTCGGCTGCGGGGGCGGCGCTCAAGTTGCGCGGGTTTGACAGCTTGATGCAGGCTGGCGATCAGTACCTTGAAAACCCGCTGATCGCCAGTGGCGTCAGCCGAGTCTTTCCCCAGACATTTCGCGGTGTCACGCTCAAGAACTACAGCCTGGAACACCTGACACTGGACACTGGCTGGATCGACTCAACACGCCAGCGCAACCAGAGCGGTCAAAGCCACTTGACCACCAGTTACGGCACCGGCAACAAGGTTGGGGTGGCCGCTGATCGTGAAAGCGCGTCCATGAGTTGGCTGGGTGGCGTCTACGCGGTGCCTGGCGGGATAACACTGACCCTGTACGGCGGCCAATTGAGTGATATTTGGAACCAGTACTACGCCGGGGTCAGCCAGCCATTCAAGCTAACGCCTGGGCTTACGCTGACACCGTACCTGCGTTACTTCAAAACCCGCGATCAGGGCCAGCGCCAGTTGGGCTATATCGACAACAACACTTATAGCGGTGGCCTGACGCTGTCCGGCGCAGGCCAGAGCCTGACCCTGGGGCTGCAGAAAGTGGACGGCGACACGCCGTTTGACTACATGGTGCAGGACGACCGGACCTTCCTTTACCTGGGCAACTCCCAGCAATACGCAGACTTCAATGCACCTGGCGAAAAGTCCTGGAAGATTCAATACCAGACCAGCCTTGCGTTTATCAACGCGCCGGATTTCCAGCTCAGCACTTCATACACTCGCGGTGAAGCGGACCTGACCCGGGTCGATCCCAATAGCGCAGGCTACGGCTACATCTATAACGCCGCCGGCAAAGATGCACACCATTGGGAGCGGGACGTCGCCCTGCGCTATGCCGTGCCAGACGGCAAGGCCAAAGGCTTGAATATCACCCTGCGCTGGGCCGCACACCGTTCAGCACAGGGGTATACCGCACCGGGCAACACCCGTGGCAATTCAAACGCCGATGAGTACCGGGTGATTGTCGATTACCCATTCAGTGTTTTCTAGTCGTTATTCAATGAAGGTGTTGTATGAGTCAAACCCAATGGATTCGGGTGCTGGGCATCAGCTCGGCACTGGCCTGCGCCACGAGCGAGGCTGACAGCGTCAGTCTGCCGCCCCTGGCCCTGGGCAATGCCAGTTTCATGGATGGGGTCGCCGGCCCTGGTGCGTTGTTCGAGTTACCGGTGCAGTATTACCGCAGCAACTCGGCTTACGATGCCCATGGCCATGCACTGCCGGGGCGGCAGCAGGTGCACAGCACCACGGTCCTGCCGCACCTGGCTTACTTCAGTGACAAGACTTTGCTGGGGGCGAACTATGGCGCCGAAGTGCTGCTGCCACTGGTGAACCTGGAGATAGATATTGATCAGGGCCCCAAGGAACGACGGACGCGCCAGGGTGACATGATCGTCAGTCCGTTTCTGTTGCAATGGGCCCCGGTGTCGTTCTTCGGCCGCCCGTACTGGCAGCGCTTGAATTTCGTGTTCTCCTTGCCGACGGGTTCCTATAACAAGGATTCGAGCCTCAATACCGGGAGCAATGTCTGGGTGGTCAACCCCCATTACGTGTTCACCTGGGAGTTGACTGACCGCCTGGAGGTCAGTGGTCGCTTCAATTATGCGTGGTCAAGCCGCAATAACGATCCGGCGTCAGTCCTGCAAGCCGGCAGTATCCAGCCGGGAGAGGCGTTTCACAGCAACCTGTCGGTTTCTTATGCCGTTGCCGAAAAGTGGCGTATCGGCGTTGCAGGCTATCAACTCAATCAGATCAGCGATGACCGCATTGATGGGCATCGCCAGCGTGACTCCAGGGAACAGGTGACAGGGATCGGGCCAGGGGTTATGTACCAGCAGGGAAATCAGACATTCTTCGCCAATCTGTACTTTGAAAGTGGCGCTGAAAACCGCGCGCAGGGCACCCAATTGACGCTACGTTACCTTCATGGGTTCTAGCGCCTGTCAGTTGACAACCCGTTGATGAAAATCGCTATGGTCTCGCTGATCAGATGCTCGCGTGCGGCTTTTCCAGGGCATGGGCTAAGCCCGAGCAGGCAGCGCAACTGCAGGTCGCCGGTCAATGCATCGAGGAAGATCTTCGCACGGGTCTGTGGGTTGCCCGGGATGACCAGCCCGGCTTCTTCGGCCCAGGTGAAGTAATCGGCTAGGCAGTTATAGGCCGTGGCGGGAGCAGCCTCGAAGAACGACTTTGCAGCCTCCGGCGCGCGCAGGGCCTCGGACACGATCAGGCGGTGCAGGGCCAGGGTGCGAGGCGACAGCACCACATCGAGAAAGACCCGGGCAATGGTCGTCAGCGCCTCCGGTAGGGGCTTCTGGGCGAGAGTCATGTGGGTCAGTGGGCTGACGTTTTCTGCGCACAGTTGCTCGATAATCGCCGCGAACAACCCTTCCTTGCCGCCGAAGTAGGCATAGAGCGTGCGCTTGGAGCCGCCAATGTTGGCGATGATCCCGTCAACACTGACCCCTGAATAGCCTTCTGTGAGAAACATATCAGTCGCAGCCTGGAGAATACTTTGACGCTTTGCTGCTTGCCTCGGGGTAGGGGTTTGCATGTGGCTCGGCTATTCCTGAAAAGAACAATTCAAAAGTTCTCCTAGCCTACGCCGCTCTGCGCAAGCCTTCCAGCCACGCAGAGGGACGAATCAAGCGATTGTCCCGGAATGTTTTTTGTAAAAAACACGTTGATGACCCTTGACGAGTTATTTATTTGGGCGCATTTTCGGCAAAAGGGTACGGTAACGTACCGTACCGAACTATAACAACAACAGAGGTAGTGATCATGCGTTTCGTACATTTTTTGGAAGGCTCCATCAAAGGCCTGGCCATTGAACAAGCAGGCGCACTGCGAGGTTTGACCGAACAGGAAAGTGGTTATCCGGGTACTCTGGAGAGCTTGCTCAAGGCCGGTCCAGACGCGCTGCAAGCGGCCCATCAGCGCTTGAGCGACGCCCGTTTGCTCGATTCATCGAAGCTGCGTTACCTGCCCCCGCTGGAGCGCCCGGGCAAAATTGTGTGTGTCGGCCTGAACTACGCCGATCACACCAAGGAAAGCCCGTACGAACAGCCGACCTACCCGACCTTTTTTCCGCGTTTCAGCACCAGCCTGATCGGCCATGGCGAACCCATCCTGCGACCGCGTGTCTCCGAACAACTGGACTACGAAGGAGAGCTGGCGGTAGTGATCGGCACCGGTGGCCGGCACATCTTGCGCGAGCAGGCCCTGGAGCATGTGGCGGGCTATGCGATCTTCAATGAAGCCTCGGTACGCGATTACCAGTTCAAATCGCCGCAATGGACCATTGGCAAGAACTTCGACGCCACCGGCGCGTTTGGTCCGACCTTCGTCAGTGCAGACGAGCTGCCAGCAGGGGCGGTTGGCCTCAACCTGGTGACCCGCCTCAATGGCACGGTGGTGCAGCAGGGCAATACCGCCGACATGATCTTTGGGGTCGCCGAACTGATCGCCGTGCTCAGTGAAGCGGTGACCCTGGAACCCGGTGACGTGATCGTCACCGGTACCCCGGCAGGGATTGGCTGGGCGCGACGCCCGCCACTGTTCATGAAGCCTGGCGACCTCTGCACCGTGGAGATCGAAGGCCTTGGCACCTTGAGCAACCTGATCGTCGACGAGCCTTCAGCGGCCTGAGTCCACGCCTCAGTTTTTTCGAGCGCGCAGCACAACCGATTCACCGTCACTGCGGTGGGCAGCGATCCCGGCTGCCCTGGTTTTGACCACCGGTTGTCCTGCCCATTGAATGCCCAGGAGCAACTACCGTGCTGCAGATCAAAGACATCAACCATGTGCTCTACCGTCATCCCGACCTTGGGGTGGTCGAACGATTCCTGACCGATTTCGGCCTGGTGGTCATGCACCGCACCGAGCAGCGCCTGTATTTTCGCGGCACCTGCTCGCTACCCTACGTGTACATCGCCGAGAAGGCAGTTGAAGCCAGCTTCGGCGCCATCGCGTTCGCCGTCGAAAGCCCCGATGACTTGCACCAGGCTACCCGGCTGCCGGGGGCCTCAGCGATCCAGGCGCTGGAAGGCCCGGGAGGAGGGCAGTACGTCGCCTTGCATGATCCCTCGGGGCGGCGCATCGAGCTGGTCCACGGTATCGAAGCCGTGGGCACGCTGCCCCAGCGTGCTGCGCTGACGCTCAACTCGGCCCATCACAAGCAACGCTTTGGCGACGTGCAGCGGCCCGGCAAGGGCGCGGCACAAGTCCTGCGCCTGGGCCATGCGGCGATTGGCGTGCAGGACATGCCCCAGCACCTGGCCTGGTACCAGCAAATGCTCGGCATGCTGCCTTCGGACCTGGTGGTCGAAGAGCCTGACCGGGACCGCCCGAGCGCGGCCTTCCTGCGGCTGAACCGTGGCAGCGCCTGGACTGACCATCACACCATCGCCTTGTTCCAGGCACCGAAGGACTTCGTCCATCACGTGTCCTTCGAGGTGCAGGATTTTGACGCGCAGTGCCTGGGCCACGAGTGGATGACCCTGCAAGGTTGGTCGCCGTTCTGGGGGGTAGGGCGGCACATGCTGGGCAGCCAGATCTTCGATTATTGGCGGGACCCGTCCGGCAACCTTATCGAGCACTTCACCGATGGCGACCTGTTCAACCAGGACTCGCCCTCGGGTTACACCCAGGCGTGCGACGCCAGCCTCTACCAGTGGGGCCCGCCGATGTCGGTGGAGTTCTTCCTGGGCGGCGAGTGTGCCGCCGAACAGACCTTGCCCCGGTCGACTTCAGACCGTCAACGACGCAGTTGAGGACAGATGCCATGAGTCAGGTAATCAGCGAGCAGGTGCTCGATAAGTTGTTTCGCCAGGCCCGTAGCCAGAATGGCTGGCTGGATAAACCGGTGGATGATCACACCCTCAAGGAACTCTACGACCTGATGCGCTGGGGCCCGACCAGCGCCAACGGCTGCCCGGCGCGCATTGTGTTTTTGCGCAGTGCCCAATCCCGGCAACGTTTGCTGCCAGCCCTGAGCGCCGGCAATGTCGAGAAGACCCTGGGCGCCCCGGTGACGGCAATCATTGGCTACGACACGCAGTTCCATACGCAGTTGCCCAGGTTGTTTGCGCACAACCCCACAGTACGCGACTGGTTTGCCAACCAGCCGGATTTGCTTGAATCCACGGCGTTTCGCAACAGTTCGCTGCAGGGCGGCTACTTCATCCTCGCGGCCCGGGCCCTGGGCCTCGACTGCGGGCCGATGTCCGGGTTTGACCCCGCACAGGTCGACCAGACGTTCTTTGCTCCAGAGGCCGAGGGCATGCAGGCCTTTGCCGGGATGAAGATCAAGACGAACTTCCTGTGCAACCTCGGCTATGGCGACCCCGCAAAACTCTTTGCCCGTAACCCGCGGCTGGGCTTCGACGAGGCCTGCGCGCTGCTGTAACTGACTGGCCGCACCCGTAATCCTCCAGGCCGATCAAGCGTGCTGCGATGCATCACGTGTGTCGATCGGCCTTGCAAAACAACAACAATAAGGAAACCTGCAATGCGAGCTCTATCCAAATGGCATGTACTTATCGGCGGTTTCCTTGCGTATCTGTTTGACGCCATGGAGATCATCCTGCTCACCATCGCACTCCCGGTGATCCGCCAGGACCTGGGCCTGACGTTCAATGAAGCTGGCATGCTCGCCTCGGCAACCCTGCTGGGGATCGGTTTGAGCGGCGTTACCACGGGTTGGTATTGCGACAACTACGGCCGACGCAAAGCCCTGCTGATCTCGTTGATCGTGTTCGGCGTGTTAACCACGCTGGTCGCTACCACGCACAACTGGGGCTTGCTCCTGCTCCTGCGGTTTCTGTCCGGGCTGGGCCTGGGCGGGGTCTGGGGGATTGTCTCAGCGTATGTAACGGAAACCTGGCCTGCCCATCAGAGGGCACGAGCGATCGGGTTCGTGTTGAGTTCATTCCCGATTGGCGCCGCCATCGCGGCAATGGTGGCGGCCAGCTACCTGCCAGACTGGCAAACCTTGTTCATGGTGGCGGGGATCTCCACCTTGATCCCGCTGGCGTATCTGTTTTTCTTTGTGCCTGAGTCACCGGAATGGAGCGCGCAGAAAGCCCGCAACATGGCCGGCCCCAGCCAGCACAAGCATGTCTCGGTACGCGAAATATTTTCCCCCGAACTGCTACGCCTGACCCTGCTGGGTACCCTGGCGGCGAGTTTTGCGGTGATTGGCTTCTGGGGGGCGAGCACTTGGTTGCCCACCTACTTGATCAAGGAGCGCGGACTGGACATTGGGATGATGGCCAACTTTATGGCGATCCTCAACATCGGCGCCTTTATCGGTATCAATGCTTTCGGCTTCATCGCTGACCACATCGGTAAACGCAACGCCACGCTCCTGTCATTGCTCGGCAGCGCGCTGATGTTGTCGATTTATGCACTCACCACCGATAACGCCATCCTGTTCTGGCTAGGGCCGATCTATGCCTTCTTCTATGCCTTTGCCAGTTTGTTTGCCTCCTACTTCAGTGCGTTGTACCCCACGCGGGTACGCACCCTCGGCGCGGGCTTCTGCTTCAACTTTGGCCGGGGCCTGGCGGCTTTTGCGCCGCTCCTGCTCAGTGGTATAGCCACCCACTACAGCCTGGCGTGGGGTCTGTTGGTGTGCGCCGGTTTCTTTGCCTTGGCCACCGTCACGTTGTTGTTTATGCCCCAGGTGGAGTCAGACGTGCCTGCTCGCGCGGCAGGGGCGCTGAAAACCACGGATTCCTGAAGTCTGAGATCAACACTGGAGTATCAAACGATGTCAGAGCAACGCGCAGAACAGCAGATCCAAACCCTGGAATTGCGCCGCCGCCAGGCCATGGTCGAGGGCGATATGGACTTCCTGGAAAGTATCTATACCCGGGACTTGACCTACAGCCACTCGGACGGCAAGAGCGACAGCAAGAGCAGCTACCTGCAGGGCATGCGAGAGGGCGTCTGGCGCTATCGCGGCTTCACCAGCCGTGACGAGCAGATGCGCAGGGTAGGGGAATGCGTGGTCGTTACCGGGCTGATCGACATGGACGTGGTGATCCGTGGCGAGCCCATGGTCCTCAACTCGCGCTACATCAGCGTGTGGAAGGCGGGCAATAACGGCTGGCAAATGATTGCCTGGCAATCCACTCGTCATACCCATGGTTAACGTCCGCTAAGCCATAGCACCCCTGGCAACTTGAACCCGGCCCTCGTGGTCGTCCGGGCAAGGCTTGCGCATGCCTGGAAACCGGGATGGCTGGACCTTTGACGTGATGGAATCCTGAACATGTACGTACAACAATTACAAAAAACGTATTGCAAGGCTCTTTTGATAACCGCAGGTGCAATGAGTCTGATCTCAAGCCCGGCACAGGCCAAGGACTGGAGCGATACCTTCATCGGTTTTCGCTACGGTACCGACTTCACCGAACCCAGCATCCGTGGCAAGGTCCATAAGGAGATCTACCAACTGGGCCATGCCAGCGGCAATGAGACCGGTTCCAATTTCTTCAACCTGGACGTGCTCAAGTCCGACAGTAACGATCCAAAGAAAGACAGCGATTCTGGTGCGACCGAGGCCTATCTGGTGTACCGCCATCAACTGTTCCTCAGCCAGGTGTTCGAGCGGTCGATGGCCTTTGGTCCGGTCAAGGAGGTGGCCCTGAGCGGCGGGGTTGAGCTCAACTACAAGGACACCGAGTTCGCTACCCGCAAGCGCATGCTGGTTGCCGGCCCGACGCTCAAGTTCGACGTGCCCGGTTACCTGGATATCAGCCTGCTGTATGCCATGGAGTGGAATCACTGCGGGTTGAATGCGTGCCAGACCGAAAATATCCAGTTCGACCCGTACTATGTGTTGCACATGGTCTGGGGCATCCCGTTCCAACTGGCCGGCGTGCCCCTCAAGTTCCAGGGTTTTGCCAGCTACAAGACCGAGAAGGGCAAGGATTACTTCAAGCAGGATACAGCCGAGGAAAGCCTGGTGCGCGCGTCATTGATGGTCGATGTCGGGCAACTGGCATGGGGTCGCAAAAATACTCTATTGGTCGGTCCGGGCTATGAGTACTGGAAACACAAGTACGGCGCTATCAATAAACCGGGTACCGATACGCATGCACCGACGGTCCACCTTGAGTGGCACTTCTAAAGTTTAAACCTGATTGTTACAGGGTGAGATGAGCGGTATGTCTCCACGCTCACCTCACGCTGTCCAAAAAAAGCGTCGCGTGCCGTTTTTTCGTCGTATTTTGTTACTAACCAATAACCTAAAAAAACCGCGCTGTGGCGGCAAAGCAGGACAAAACGCCACCTCGCCATTCAATTTTCATAAAAATGTAACAACCCTGCTTCACAGTTCGGGAGCCCGTCACCACAACGAGTTCCTTTTAATGAAAAGCTTGATGAAGTCCGCAGCACTCGCCATTACGGTATCCCTGTGTGCCTCCTCCGTGACCTTCGCCGCCGAAAACGTGCGCCTCACCGGCTCTGGCGCCAGCTTCCCTGCACCTATCTACCTCACCTGGTTCAAGGATTTCAGCAAGAAGACCGCTGGCGTCACGGTGGATTATCAATCCAAGGGCAGCGGCGCAGGTGTGCAGGACTTCCTGAATAAAACCGTCGACTTCGCCGCCAGTGACTCGGCCATGAAAGATGAAGACATCGCCAAGGTCGCCGAAGGCGTGCAACTGCTGCCAATGACCGCTGGTGAAATCGTGCTGGCGTATAACCTGCCGGGCAATCCCAAGGGCCTCAAGCTGCCACGCGATGTCTACTCCAATATCTTCCTGGGCAAGATCACCAAGTGGAACGACCCACAGATCGTTGCCGCCAACCCGGACCTGAAACTCACCGACACGCCGATCACCGTGGTTGTGCGTGCAGATTCCAGCGGCACCACAGCGGTCTTCACCAAGCACCTGGCCACCATCAACCCTGAATTCAAAACGGCGCTGGGGGAGGGCAACACCGTCAACTGGCCGGCCAGCGACAAATTCATCAAGTCGCCCAAGAACGATGGCGTGACCGCCACCGTACGCCAGACCCCAGGCGCAATTGGCTACATCGAGTACGGCTTCGCCAAACTGGCCAAGGTTGACTTCGCCCAGTTGCAGAACAAGGCCGGCCAGTACGTAGTGCCAAACGCTGAAAGCGGTGCCGAGGCCCTGGCCGCCGTGAAGATGCCGGAAAGCCTGGTGGCCTGGTTGCCGGACCCGGACGGTGCCAAGTCTTACCCGATCACCTCGTACACCTGGATGATCTTCCGCAAGGATAACGGCAACCCCGCCAAGGCCAAGGCCATGCGCGAAATGGTTGAGTACAGCCTGACCGAGGGGCAGAAAATCGCCGACTCGATGGGGTACATCCCGCTGCCGCCATCGGTGGTAGAGCAGGTTCGCAAGGCATCCGCCAACATTCAGTAACACCCGTGAGGCCGCTCTCGGTGTGGGCTGTTTGCCGCGCCGGGGGCGTTTCCCCCCTGTTCCGGAATTAGCCAATGAACAAACCTTTCGTCGTACCGGTTAACCGGGATTCTGCCTGCCAACCGCCCTCCGCCAAGGACTTCCTGGTTGATCGCACCTTCCGTGGGCTCGCGCGAATCGGGGTGGTACTGATTCTGGCGTTGGTCGCAGCCTTGGTCTTCGAGGTGGGACGCAAGGCCTTGCCGGGCATGGAAAAGCACGGCTTCGATGTGCTTTTTGGCAGTGTCTGGGACGTAAACCAAGGCAAGTACGGGATCCTGCCGGCCATTTGGGGCACGCTCTACAGCGCGTTTATCGCGCTGCTGATTGCGGGCTTTTTCGGTGTCAGCATGGCGATTTTCCTCACCCAGGATTTCCTGCCGGCCAAGCTGGCCGCGGTGTTTCGCACCATCGTTGAATTGCTCGCAGCGATCCCCAGCGTGGTGTACGGCCTGTGGGGCATCTACGTGGTGATCCCGGCCATACGGCCACTGACCACCTGGTTGAACAGCGAACTGGGTTGGATACCGTTTTTCGGCACGTCCTTGAGCGGGCCGGGGTTGCTGCCTGCGGCGCTGGTGTTGGCCATCATGATTCTGCCGACAATTGCCGCCGTGTCCCAGGACGCGCTCACCAGCGTGCCGATGAAAACCAAGCAGGCCGCCTACGGCATGGGCACCACCCACTGGGAGGCGATTCTCAAGGTGATGGTGCCATCCGCCGCCACCGGTATTTTCGGCTCCCTGGTGCTTGGCCTTGGCCGTGCGCTGGGTGAAACCATGGCCCTGGCGATGTTGGTGGGCAACGCCAACAACATTTCCCTGTCGCTGTTCGCGCCGGCCAATACGTTGGCAGCCTTGTTGGCGCTGAACTTCCCCGAAGCCGGGCCCAACGAGGTGGAGGTCTTGATGTACGCCGCCCTCGTCTTGATGTTCATCACGCTGCTGGTGAACGTCATTGGTTCCATGATCATGCTCTACGCCCAACGGGGTAATCGATGATGACGAATCTCACATCCCCTATCACCGCTGTACCGAGCTTGCAGCGCAAGTTCGAAGGCCGCGCCTTGCGCAGCCTGGTGTTGACCACACTGGTATGGCTGGGTGCGCTGCTGGCCAGTGTGCCGCTGATTTCGGTGCTCTACATGCTGATCACCCGTGGCGGCGCACGCCTGAGCCTGGAGGTGTTCACCGAGTTGCCGCCCACCGGCTTCGAAACCGGCGGCGGTTTCGGCAACGCCATGGCAGGCACCTTTGTGATGGTCGGTATCGCTGCGGCGATCGCAGTGCCGGTCGGCATCATGGCCGCGATCTTCCTGGCCGAACTGGGGCCGGACAGCAAATTGGCCAACGCTGCACGCTTTGCCGCCAAGATGCTTACCGGCTTGCCTTCGATCCTGGCCGGCGTGTTTGCCTATGCCTTGGTGGTGATGACCACCGGCACTTACTCGGCACCGGCAGGCGGCGTAGCCCTGGCGGTACTGATGCTGCCCATCGTGGTGCTGACGGCTGAAGAGTCGATGCGCATGGTGCCCAAGATCATGAAGGACGCCGCCTACGGCATGGGCTGCACCCGCTCGCAGGTGATCTGGAAGATCATCTTGCCGACCGGCCTGCCGGCGATCCTCACCGGCGTAATGCTCGCGGTGGCACGTGCCGCAGGCGAAACCGCGCCGTTGTTGTTCACCGCGCTGTTCAGCAACTACTGGATCTACCACGACGGCGACCTGGCGGTGATGAACCCCACGGCCTCCCTCGCAGTGTTGATCTACAACTTTTCCGGCATGCCCTTCGACAACCAGCTGGAGCTCGCCTGGGCGGCCTCGTTGGTGTTGGTGATGATCGTGCTGGTCGTGAATATTGTGAGCCGTATCTTCGGCAAGCCTAAGTATTAAGAACGGGAGCATCTGAATCTTGAACGTCTCAACTGCGCAAATAGCCGCTCCGTTTGTCACCCAATCGCCTGTGGTCATGGACTGCAAGCTGGACAGGATTTTCTACGGCAACTTCATGGCGGTGCGTGACAGCCATGTGCCGATCGAGAAAAACAAGATCACCGGTTTCATCGGCCCGTCCGGCTGCGGCAAAAGTACGGTACTGCGCAGCCTCAACCGCATGAACGACCTGGTGAAAGGCTTTCGTTTCGAGGGCCACGTGCATTTTTTGGGGCAGGACGTGTATGGCAAGGGTGTAGATCCGGTGGTGGTGCGCCGTTACATCGGCATGGTGTTCCAGCAGCCGAACCCGTTCTCCATGAGCATCTTCGACAACGTCGCCTTCGGCCTGCGCCTGAACCGCTACAAAGGCGACTTGGGCGACCGCGTCAAGCACGCCCTGCAAGGCGCGGCGCTGTGGGATGAAGTCAAGGACAAGCTCAAGGTCAGCGGCCTGTCGCTCTCCGGTGGCCAGCAGCAACGGCTGTGCATTGCCCGCGCTATCGCCACCGAGCCGGAAGTGCTGTTGCTCGATGAACCTTGCTCGGCACTCGACCCGATTGCAACCCGCCGGGTAGAGGAGCTGATGGTGGAACTGAAGAAGGACTACACCATCGCCCTGGTCACCCACAACATGCAGCAGGCCATTCGGGTGGCGGACACCACGGCGTTTTTCTCGGTGGATATTTCCCAGGGCACGCGTACCGGCTACCTGGTGGAAATGGGCCCGACCGCGCAGATTTTTGGCAGCCCGCGTGAACAGATGACCGAGGATTACATCAGCGGCAAGTTCAGCTGAGTCCCTATGTTCGATAAAAATCACAGGTGCGCCACCGTCAGCCCAGGAATGCCAATGTCTGCAACACATCGTCTCGATTTGTCAGCGATTGAACGCGCGCTACGTAAAGTGCAGAGCCGCTTTGCCGAGCTCAGCACGCAATTTACCGAGCCGCGCGACCCCTTGACCGACGAAGTGCTGCTCAACGTGCTTGAAGGCTATGCGTTGGTTGACGACTATGTCGCACGGGGCGTTGACCTGTTTGACCTTCATCATCTGGACCTGATGCTGGAGATCAACGCCACCGTGCTCTGCGGTAGCGACCCGGCGCGCCGCGTGGAATACGCGCAGCACCTGGCTGCCACCGAGGAGCACTTCTTCAACAATGTTGAAGGCGGTATCAAGGACTTGTTCAACTGGTACTGCGCGTATCGCAGTGAATCGGTGTGGAAGCGTGCGGCCGGTGTGTATGTGCGCATCCTCAGCAAGCCGCAGTTGTTCATCGAAGGCAACAACCGCAGTGGCTCGCTGATCGTCAGCTATCTGCTGATGCGCGCCGGGTTGCCACCGTTTGTGCTGACGCTGGAAAATGCCGAGGGTTACTTCAATCCTTCCTCGGTGATCCGCAACTCGGCCAAACATGGCGTCAAGGCGTTGTATGAATTGCCCAAGATCAAGAAAAAGTATGCCGCCTTCCTGGAGGAGCAGGCCCCGGATCCCAAGGCGTTTTTCTTGAGCGATACACCACAGCCTATCTATCAGGGAGGCCATTAATGCGCTGGTATCCAACGCTCGCCAGCCGAGCCGTGCAAGCCGTCCAGCAAGCGGTCCTCACGCGTGCCGCCAAGCGCCCGCGCGTACGCATCTCCTTTGATATTGACGACACACTGGCTTGCCAGCTTGACCACGCTGACGTCGAGAGCAGTTGGCTGCCGGCCTGCGCTCATCGTTGGTGGGGAGAACCGCTGCGTATCGGTACCCGTTCGTTGACGCGGGAGCTGCGGCGCCAGGGTTGCAGTATCTGGGTGTACACCTCATCGGGCAGGGCGCCTTCCTACATCAGGCGTTGGCTGATGCTGTACGGCATCCGTGTCGACGGCGTGGTGAATAGCGAGCGGCATAGCCATGCCCTCACGGTGCATGGGCTGTCGAATACCCCGTCGAAATTCCCGCCAGCCTTCGATATTGATTTACACGTGGATGATTCCGAGGGCGTGCGCCTTGAAGGTAACGACCACGGCTTTCGCGTAGTGGTGGTTGACCCAAAGGATGAGCACTGGGCGCAAAGAGTGCTTGAAGCGGTGGCGGCCGTGCAGGCACAACTGGCCCGCCAGCAATTGCCCAGGTTCAAGCAGCCTGTATGCCAACGTGCTGAGGTTTATTCTTCCTGAGGTTCAGAAGCGTGAACATCTTGACCCCTTATTGCAGTTCACAACTTGCTATAAGGGCTTGAGTTTCTTTGACTCGCTAGTCACGAACAACACAACACTTCCTTTCTTGTTCGACAAACAGCGCTTATGGCGCTTTTGTCGCCTATATCCCTAAGTACATACCCTTACCTTCCGATAGTCGGTCACTTTACGGCAGCGCTTCTAGGCTAGTGTTGACGAGCTTCCTTAATGGTCAACCTCGATATTAAGAAACGAAGCAGCCTGAACAGAATGCACAACAACAACTTCAATGCATATTGTTTAGCCCGACGCATCAGGTATTACCGTTGACTTTCGGTGTTGATCGCTGGGCTCAAGGAGTACTGACATGGCTATATTCGATTACAAGGGGCAAGACGCCCGCGTCCTGATTTCAGATGCCTGGACCCTCGCCACTTATACCAGCGGTGTTGCCACCGTAGGCGCGCTCTACAACATTCCGGGGCTTGTGCTGGGCGAGGGCAACACCTTCGCGTTGCCCAAGGGCTGGCGTGAGATCGGCGCGAGCGAACTGCAGGTTGATAGCAGTCACACCGACATCACCGGAAGTTTTACCGGCGACGGCGTCTTTGGGTCTCAAGCCAGGGTGTTTGGTCAATACGATGACAGCGGCCAATTAGTCAAAATGGGTTTTTCCATTGCCGGCACTAATTCGCCAATTGATCTGCTGGGTTGGCCGGCGATGATTGATAACTCTTATATCAACGGCTACGACTACCTGCTCAATTCAATCAAGGACTACGCCACGGGCCATAACCTGAGCGGCAAAGATGTTCTGGTCACCGGCTATAGCCAGGGTGGTTCCGTCACCAATAGCATGTATATCGGCAAGGACACTTTGGCAGATGGTTTTTTCAAGGATTCGGACTACTTTGGCATGGAGTCGCCCAAGTCCAGCAACAGCGACGGAATCTTCAACTTCGGCTTTGAAAACGATGTGGTCCACCGCCTCACGGGGCAAGAGACCGACGTGGGCAGCGCCATCCTCGACGCGCTTCAAGGCAGTGACGCCAGTTACACCTCGACCACCGACAACATCGTGCTGTTCGATACGATCTACGCGCTGCCTACCTGGCCCAATGGTCCGTTCTCGATTGCCAACCTGTCAGGATGGGCCGCGCACCTGGAAGGCATTTTCATCAACCCTATCCAGCGCATCGCCCAATCGACTTTCTACGATTACATCGAACGCGACAGCACCATCATCATCAGTAACCTCGACGCCATCAGCCGCAGCTTTACCTGGGTCAGCGACAAACAGACCGCCACCTCCAACCACTACGGCACACCGGCCTTCCTGCTGGGCACCGACAGTGCGGACAAGCTGCAGGACGGGCGCAGCGATGACTTCCTGGACGGGTTCAAGGGCGACGACAGTTTCCGCGTGAGTACCGGTACCGATATCGTCGCCGGCGGCGAAGGCAACGACAAGGTCTTCCTCAAAGGCACCGCGTCTTCCTACGAAGCCGTTAAACTCAGCGATGGCACCTTGTTTCTGAACGACAGCAGCGGCCAATATGGCCTGAAGGAATTGCACGGCGTAGAGCATGTGGAGTTCGAAACCGGCCTGGCCAACAGCCTCGGCCATGTGCCCGTGCTCGGCGGGCTCTTCGGTGGCATCGGCGAGGTCCTCACGCCGGCCTATACGGTGACCAGTGGCAAACTCGACTTCGAAGGCCTGTTCGGCGCCGATAAGGCGTATGCCAAATCCATCGAAGGCAGCCAGTTGGCCGACACCCTCAAAGGCACCGCCGCACGTGACCTGATCTTCGGCCAGAACGGTGATGACCGGCTCGACGGTGGCGCCGGCAATGACTTGCTGCACGGCGGCGATGGCAACGACACACTGCTGGGCGGCACGGGCAACGACGCCCTGTATGGCGCCAGCGGCAATGACGTCTTGATCGGCGGGCTGGGCAATGACCAACTCAGCGGTGGCGTGGGCAGCGACCTGTTTGTTTTCGATCAACGCGGCTTTGGCCACGACGTGATCAGCGACTTCAACATTCACCAGAATGGGCAAGACCTGCTGGTGTTCGCCAAGTCGCTGTTTGCCAACGCCGATGCTGTACTCGGAGCCACTACCCAGCATGGCAGTGACAGCGTAATTCTGGCGGGGGACAGCAGTGTGACCTTGGTGGGGTTCAATGCGGCGCAGTTGAGTGCAGAGATGATCAGCGTGGTTTGACACGGCACCAGCGAAACGGAAGGTAAAAACCTCACAGGGTCTCTGATGCTGTGGGGTTTTTTATTGCTTGCTGATTAACGCAACGGCTCGATACCACACGCAGCGTCATTGCTTAGCGGTAGGGCCCAACCCCCAAAAACTCTACATTTCAAGCCTGAGCGGCTCTGCGTAAAGGGTTGAACGAATTTGCACTGTTAATTGACGCCATCATTATGACATCTTATCATCGCCGCATTGGATGGCATAAAGCCATATAGAGGGATCTATAAAGTGTGGCGTTTACTGCGTCGGACCAGGTTAAGCCTGCTGTCCGCTTTTTTTTGCCTGGGCACCTCCGGATGGGCACAAGCGGCCACGCCGCAGAACGCCCCCGGCATCACCGACCTGATCCGTGACCGCCAGGACCGCCTGCTCGAAGAGCAGCAACGGCGCCTTGAAGAGCTCAAAGACTTGCCGGGTAAAGCCGCCGCACCGGCAACCTCGGCAACACCTGTCGACACCCGCTGTTTTCCGATCAAAACCATCGAGCTGGGCGGTGCTGACGCGCTGACTGAAGGTGAGCGAGCCCATCTGATCAAGCCCTACATCGGCCAATGCCTCGGCGTGCCACAGCTCAACGCAGTGCTCAAGGTCATCACCGATCGCTATTTAGCCAAAGGCCTGGTCACCAGTCGTGCCTACCTGCTTCAGCAGGACCTTTCAGGCGGCAATCTCAAGATTCAGGTCGTCGAAGGCAGGCTGGAAAGCCTGAAGGGCGCCGAGGGCAGCGGCATCACCGACCGCCAATTGACCATGAGTTTCCCCGGCAAGCAGGGCGAACTGCTCAACCTGCGCGAAATCGAGCAGATGGTCGACCAGTTGAATCGCTTGCCCTCAAACCAGGCGCAGATGGAGTTGGCGCCGGGCAAGGCCGTGGGGGGCAGTGATGTTCGGGTCAAAAACACTCCGCAAAAGCCCTGGCGTGTCGGCCTGTCGCGGCATAACGGCGGCCAGCGCAGCACCGGTGAGCAGCAGTGGGGCGCCAGTCTGGATTGGGATAACCCGTTAGGTCTGGCCGACCAACTTTCGCTGCGCGGTGGCCACGATGCCGTCAGCGATCACCAGAAAACCTCGCGCAATTCGATGCTCAGTTATAGCCTGCCGTTCGGTTGGTGGAACCTCTCGTACAGCTATATCGACAGTGAATACCGCTCGCGAGCCGAGGCTAACAATTTCAAGTTCAAGCAGACCGGCGACAGCCAGACTCATCAGTTGCGCCTGGAGCGTGTCATCCATCGGGACGCTTTGAGCAAGACGTCCCTGAACACTGGCATCGCCTATCTGCGCACCAACAACTTTATCGAAGACAGCAAGCTTGCCTTGAGCAGCAATCGCCTCAGTGAAGCGCAAGTCGGCATCAACCATGGTCGGCGTATCGGCGGTTCATTCCTCAACATTGACCTTGGCATGCAAAACGGCATCGGCGCATTCGATGCCCAGGCCAATCACGATCCAAAGCCTGGGCAGCCGGATGCGCGCTATCGCAAATACACCGCCACGGTGAGCTATTTGTATCCATTCAAACTGTGGGGCGAGTCCTTCAGCTTCAGCAGTTTGATGACCGGCCAGCACAGCGAAGACGTGTTGTTCAGCCCTCAGCGCATGAGCCTGGGTGGGCAGTCGTCGATTCGGGGCTACAAAGACCAGATGCTCGCCGGCGACAGCGGCGGCTATTGGCGCAACGACCTGCGCTGGAGCCGGCCGGTGACCTGGGCCTGGATGCAGCCCGTGTTCACTGAATACGGCACCAGCCTGGGCTACGACCAGGGCGTGATCAGCCATGGCCGCTATAACGCCGAGCAGCATGGGCGCGTGAGCAGCAACTCGGTGGAGTTGTTTGCGCGCGGCAAGAACATCGCGGCCAGCGTGGCCTTTGCACACTCTTTGGAACGACCGGAAGCGATCACGGACCGTGAAGCGCCGATCTATTTCCGCTTGGACTTTTTCCTTTAAATTTTTGACCGCCTTCGGGCTTCGAGACATGACATGGACGTTCGCCAGTACGCATTCCTCGCGCGCCAGCCTTCTGCTGCCGTAAAAAGCCGCTCCCATTTCCTGGGGCTGCCTAAACGTGGGTTGGCATTGATTCTGGCCAACGCGATGTTCTGGCACCCGTTGCTGGCCCAGGCAGACGGCATTGTGGTGAATGCTCCAGGTACTACGCTCGGGCAGGCGGGCAATGGCGTGCCCATCGTCAACATCGCCACGCCGAACGCCAACGGCCTCTCGCACAACCAATTTCATGACTACAACGTCGGCGCCAACGGAGTCATCCTCAATAACGCCACCGACCGTACCCAGGCCACGCAACTGGGCGGCATTATCGTCGGCAACCCCAATCTCCACGGCACTGCTGCCAATATTATTCTCAACGAAGTCAACGGCGGCAGCCCCAGCCAACTGCGCGGCTACACCGAAGTGGCCGGGCAATCGGCCCATGTGATCGTTGCCAACCCGTATGGCATCAGCTGTAACGGTTGCGGCTTTATCAACACCCCGCAAGCGACGCTCACCACTGGTAAAGCCGTGATTGAAAACGGCCAGATCAATCGTTACCAGGTCGACCAGGGCAGTGTTGCTATCGAAGGCGCCGGCCTGAACGCCAGCAACGTCGATCAGTTCGAAATCATCACCCGCGCCGCCACCATCAACGCGCAGATCCAGGCGAAAAAACTCACTGTCGTCGCCGGTCGTAATGATGTGGACGCACGCACCTTGAATGCCACCGCGCGAGCCGCAGATGGCAGCCAGGCGCCAGATCTGGCGATTGACTCGTTGGCGCTGGGCGGCATGTATGTGGGCGCAGTCAAGCTGGTGGGGACCGAGGCGGGTGTCGGCGTGAAGTTGTCGGGGGACATGGTCGCCGGCGGTGATATTCAGATTGATGCCGGTGGCCATGTGGTCATGGGCCAGACAACGGCGGCCGGCGCCATTGACGTGAAGGCCCGCAGCGTTGAAGCCCAGGGCGTGGTCGCGGCGGGCAGTGTGCTTGGGGTGAAGGCGCAAGGCGACTTGCTCATTCAAAAAAGCCTGGCTGCGCGTGATCGCGTGGCGCTGCAAAGCGGTGGGGTGTTGACCAACAACGGCGTCATCGAAGCGGGCGTCAATGCTGATCAGACGCGCAACGCTCAGGGCGATATCCACGTCACTGCCGCCCAGTTGAATAACAACGGCAAAACCGTCATCGCCAGTCGTGACCTGACCGTGAATGTGGATGGCACTCTCGACAACCGCAGCGGCACCCTTAGCGCGCAAAACCAGCTCAAGGTGAATGCCCAAAA
Organism: Pseudomonas sp. L13; assembly: GCF_009935965.1. Lineage (NCBI taxonomy): Bacteria > Pseudomonadati > Pseudomonadota > Gammaproteobacteria > Pseudomonadales > Pseudomonadaceae > Pseudomonas > Pseudomonas sp. L13. Next base: position 16,556 of record NZ_QODJ01000012.1, on the reverse strand, counting down.
GCTAGATAACCAACAGCAAGGCCGCGTGTTGAGCTCCGCACGCACCGAGTTGAATGCCGCACAGTTACTCAATGCTGACGCAGGCCTGGTGGTGGGCGACCGAGGGCTCAGTGGCCGCATCGGGCAGTTGGTCAATCGCAAGGGCGAGCTCTCAAGCCTTGCTGACGTCACCTTGCAGGTCGACAGCCTCGACAACGTCGCCGGCCTGATATCTGCGGGCCAGGCGTTGCGTTTGACTGCCAGCGCGGCGGTGAACAATCAAAGCGGTCGCCTGGTGGCCGGGCAGATGGCGCAGGTCAACGCCGGGCAACTGGACAATAGCCAGTCAGGCATCCTCACCAGCCAGGGTGAACTGGGGCTGAATATCGCCGGCACGTTGGATAATCGGCAGCAGGGCCGCATCGAATCGGGTGCCGCTGCACAGGTCAACGCCGGCAACTTCAACAACCAGCAACATGGCGTGCTCTCCAGCGGTGGCGCCCTCGCACTGACGGCCGGCCCGGTGATTAACAGCCAAGGTGGATCCATTTCCAGTGCCAAGGCCCTCAATGCCCGTGTCACCAGCCTCGACCAGCATGAGCAGGGGCGCCTTTACAGCAACAGCGATGCAGTCCTGGACCTGGGCAACGGCCACCTCGACAACCGCGACGGTGGTTTGATCAACGCCGCTGGCCAACTGACGTTGAACAAGCTCAATAGCGTTGACAACCGCAGCGGCGAAATTTCCAGCGCTCATGGGTTCACGCTCACTGCCAACAGCCTGGACAACCGCGCTGGCAAGCTGCTCAGCGACCAGGCCTTGGGCCTGCGGATCGCCCAGACGCTGAACAACGGTGCCGGTCAGATTGCAGCCAGCGGGCTGGATATTGACGTTGCCAGTTTGATCAACGACCAACGCGGTCGAGTTCACAGTCGTGAGCGGCTTAACGCCAGGGTGGGTGGTTTGCTCGCCAATCAAAGCGGGAGTTTCAGTGCCGACGCAGGCGCACAGTTGACCGTGGGTAGCCTGGACAACAGCAATGGCGGCCAACTCTTCAGCCAAGGCGATTTGAGCCTGAACCTCAATCGGGGTCACCTGAACAACCAGGGTGGCTTGATCAATTCCCCAGGCCAATTGTTGTTGACTCAACTTAACAGCGTCGATAACCAGGGTGGCGAGATCTCCAGCGCCCAAGCCTTCGATCTGATCGCGGATCAACTCAATAACAGCGCCGGCAAGTTGCTCAGCGAGCAAGCCTTGAGTGTGCGCATTGCCCGCGCCCTGGACAACACCCAAGGTGCGTTGACCGCAAAGGCCTTGGATGTACGGGCTGGGACACTGATTAACCGGTCCGGTCGACTCGCTGCGGTGGATAGCGTCAACTTGCAAGTCGATGGCGAACTCGATAACCGCAGTGCAAAGGTTCTGGGCAAACATCTTGTGCTTGGCGTTGGGACGCTCAATAACGACCAGGGCCTGGTGCAGGGTCATTCGACGTTGCTGCTCCAAGCGGCGGCGCCGTCAGCAACCAGGCCGGCACGTTGGCCGCTGGGCACAGCGTGACGCTCAACAGCGCCAGTCTGGATAACCGCACAGGTAACTTGACCAGCGACGGTGCACTGACGGCAGGTATTGCGGGCAGCCTGCTCAACCAAGCGGGGCTTTTGAGTGCCGGCACTGACTTGCAGTTGAATGCCGCAGACCTGAACAACTCGCTCAAAGGTCGCATTGCCGCTCAGCAGGTACAGCTCACGGGGCAAGGGTTGGATAACAGTGCAGGCGGTAGTCTGTATGCCAAAGGTCAATTGGGTGTGGCCCTCGGCGGCCAGTTGAACAACGTCCAAGGCATACTGCGCAGCGATGATCGTTTGACCATCAATGCCTCCGGTTTAACCAATGATGACGCAACACTATCCAGTGCCAGCGACCTTAAGATCACGACCGGCAAGCTGAGCAACCAGGGCGGGCGCCTTAGCAGCGCGACCCAGTTGGGTATGACGGTTACCGCACTGGACAACGGCCGTAAGGGGCAGGTCTTTAGCCAAGCCGATGTAAGCCTGGACGTGCAAGGTGGCCATCTCAACAATAGTGCAGGCCTGATCAACGCCCCAGGGCAATTGCTGCTCAAGCAACTGGGCAGCGTTGATAACCAGGGCGGTGAAATTTCCAGTGCGCGTGCTTTTGAGCTGGCGGCAACGGCCTTGAATACGACGGACGGCAAGATACTCAGCCAGCAAGCCCTGACCTTGCGTATTGCCCAAGCGCTGGACAACACCCGCGGCTTGATTTCTGCCGCGGCCTTGCAGGTAAACAGCGCCAGCCTGGGCAACCAGGGCGGCAAACTGAGTGCCGTTTCCGACCTGAACCTCGGCATAGAAGGTGTGCTAGACAACCGCAACGGTGAATTGCTGGGTCAGCACTCGACAGTTGAAGTGGCTGCGCTGAACAACAGCCAGGGGCGCATCCAGGGCGATAACCGCTTGGCCTTGACCAGCCACGGCGCGGTCAATAATGACAAAGGCACGCTAGCTGCCGGTCAGATGCTGATGGTCAATGCCGCCAGCCTGGACAACCAGTCCAAGGGCCGCCTGACCAGCAAGGGTGACGCGCAGCTGGTGGTGGGGAGTGTGGACAACCGCGGCGGCAGCATCACCTCGGTCGGGCAGTTGCAGGTCAAAGGCGATCAGTTGGATAACCGTCAGGCCGGGTTGCTCAACTCGGGCAAGGCCATGAACCTGTCCATCGGCAAACTGGACAACCGAGGGGGTGAGGTTTCCAGCGTTACCGAACTGACGATGACGGGCCGCGAACTGGACAACAGCAATGCCGGTCGCGTACTGGCCAATAGCACGCTGCAGTTGACGCTCGACAGGTTGAACAACCAGCTCAAGGGCCTGATTTCTGCGCAACAGGATGTCAACCTCAAGGCAACCAGTCTGGACAACAGCGCCCAAGGCAGTGTCTATGCCAAGCGCAACCTCGATATAACCCTGGCCGAACAGGCTGACAACAACCAAGGCGTCATGCGCAGTGACGCCGCCTTGCAACTGCGCAGCGCCAGCTTTGGCAACAACGGCGGGCGTATCAGCAGCGGCGGGGCGTTACTGTTGAACTCCGCCAATGCCCTTGCCAATCAGAACGGCGAGGTGCTCAGCGCTGATACGGCGACGGTGAATGCCGGCAGTGTCGACAACAGCCAAGGGCGCATTGTTGCTGACGGTGCGCTGCAACTGACCACAGGCGTATTGCTTAACCAACATCAAGGCCGTGTCACCAGCGCTGATCGCCTCGACCTGACAGCGACCGACGTAGACAACCGCTTCGAGGGCCGCATCGCCAGTGACCAGGCGCTCAACGCCAGCCTCAGCAGCCTTGACCAGCGCGGAGCCGGTGAGTTTTACAGCAACCGCGAACTGACCCTGGACATGAACCAGGGGCACTTGAATAACGCCGATGGCTTTATCAACGCGCCAGGGCAGTTGTTGCTCAAAAACCTCAAAAGCGTCGACAACCGTAACGGGGAAATTTCCAGCGCCAAGGCCTTTGCCTTGCGCGCCGGCACCCTGGACAACAGCGGCGGCAACGTACTCAGCGACCAAGGCTTGACCGTCAAAATCGAACAGGCGCTGCTTAACGTCAAGGGGCTGATTTCAGCCGCCGGTGTCGAGCTTGATGCCTTGCGCCTGGACAACCGCGAAGGCAAGGTCAGCAGCGCTCTGGATGCGCGCCTGGCGGTCAATGAGGACCTGCTTAACGACCAGGGCGAAATCGTCAGCGCAGGCCACACGCAGCTGAAGGCGGCCAGTTTGAGTAACACTGCCGGGCAAGTGCTCGGTGATGTCAGCCTGGACGTGAAGGTCAAGGGCGCACTGAATAATCAGGCCGGCACACTCGGGGCCGGCACCTCATTGAACGTGCAGGCCGCCAGTCTGGATAACCGCGAGGCCGGCAAATTGGGCAGCGACGGCCAACTCAAGGCCACGATTGATGGGTTACTGGACAATCAGGCCAAAGGGCAGGTGTTGGCCAAAGGCGCTATGGAACTGCGTGCCGGTCGTTTGGATAACCGCGAAGGGCAACTGACCGGGCAGGACCTGTTGACGCTGCACAGCGCCAACGTCGACAACCGCGGCGGTGTGATCCTTTCCCAGAAGGACCTTCAACTCCATGTGGGTGAGTTGGACAACCAACAAGGTTCGCTCAGTAGCAAGGCGGCCTTGGGCTTCGCCGGGCAACAGCTGCGCAACCAGAAGGGCCTGGTCAGTGCCGTGGGGTCCCTGCGCCTGACGGCCGACACTGTACAAAACGCGGCTGGCCGCATCGCCAGCCAGGCCGATCTGCAAGCAACTATCGGTGTACTGGCCCAACAAGGCGGTGAGTTGGTCGCCCAGAATGAGCTGAGCCTAAGCGGCACCTCCCTGGACAATCGCGAGGGCGGCCTGGTAGGCGCCACAAAAGCGCTGAAACTGACGGTCGACGCCGTTGATAACCGTGCGGGCGAGATTTCCAGCCGCAGCAGCATCGACTTCAAGGCGCAGCGCCTGGATAACAGCGCGGGCAAACTGATCGCCGGTACCGCATTGGAACTGGCCGTGGCCCATGTGATCAACCAGGCCCAAGGGATGATTTTCGCCCGGGACAACCGCTTCAACGGCGCGCGCCTGGATAACGGCCAAGGCACTTTCGCGGGCCAGCAATCGCTGAGCATGTCGCTGGTAGCCATTCCCGGCACTGAACTGGATGGCCGGCTGGATAACCAGTTGGGCACAATCAGCAGCGAAGGCACCCTGCAGGTGACCAGCGCGACGCTCAACAACGACGCGGGTGCCGTCTCTTCGGCAGGTGCGCTCACACTTGCTGCCAGCGGTGCTATCACCAACCAGGGCGGCATCATCGAGACCGATGCCAGCCTTGACCTGACCAGCGCAAGCCTGGACAACGGCCCCAAAGGCCTGCTCAACAGCCGTGGTGCGCTGACCCTGGCCACCGGCACGCTGAACAACAATGGCCGTATCACCAGCGCCGATCGCCTGGATCTGGCAGCCACCCAGGTAGACAACAGCGGCCGTATCGCCAGCAGCAAAAATCTGACCGCCACCCTTACCGGCCTGAATCAGCAGGGCGGCGAGCTGTTCAGCAACACCCAGCTCGATCTGGACCTTAACCACGGCCAACTGACCAACGTGGGCGGGCTGATCAATAGCCCGCTGCTGATGTTGAAAAACCTGGCCGATGTGAACAACCAGCGTGGGGAGATTTCCAGCCAGCAAGCCTTTGCCCTGGCGGCGCGCAACCTGGATAACGGCGGCGGCAAACTGATCAGTAACCAAGGCCTGACCCTGCAGATTCAAGACGCCTTGAGCAACGCCAAAGGTGCGATCAGCGCCGCCTCGCTCAACACCAACAGCGCCCGCTTGGACAACACGGATGGGCTGCTCAACAGTCGTGGCGTCATGGACGTCTCGGCCACCCAGGCGCTGGATAACCAGCGCGGCACGCTGATTGCGGACGGCGCCATGCGGCTGTCTTCCGCTCGACTCGACAACCGTGACGGTGATGTATCGGGCAAGGCATTGGTGACCGCTGATATCGATCAGGTCGATAACCGCGGCGGTCAACTCATCAGCACCACAGCCGTGGATGTACATGGTGCGTCGCTGGACAACCGCAAAGGCCTGGTTGGCGCCGATAAAGCGCTGAAACTGCGGGTCGATAGTATCGACAACCGTGGCGGCGAACTGTCGACCAACGCCGACCTGACCGTCACCGGGCAAACCCTGGATAACAGCGATGGCGGTCGTGTACTGGCCGGGCAATCATTGAACCTCACGCTCACCCAGCTGCTTAATCGCAACCAAGGCCAGCTCAACACACAGCGTCTGATGCTGAGCGCTCAGGACCTGGACAACAGCACGGGCAAACTGCTCGCCCAGCAGCTTCTGCAACTTGAGCTCAAAGGTGAGCTGAACAACAGCCAGGGTGTGCTCAACAGTGAAGGGCGCCTGGGTGTCAACGCAGCCAGCCTGGTCAACCGCCAGGGCCGAATTTCCAGTGCCCAGGCGTTGGAACTGGGTTTAAAAGGTGGGGTGGACAACGAGGGCGGTGAGCTCGTGACTGACAGCACGCTGCAACTGCGCAGCACTAGCCTGGGGAACCAGAAGGGCGTGCTCAGTGGCAAAGGGGCGGTCAGTGTAACCACTGGCGCGCTGGATAACACTGGGGGCCGTCTCACCAGTGGCGACACCTTGGCGCTGAAGGCGGGGCTACTGAACAACAGCGCCGGCAACATCGGCAGTGCCCAGGCCCTGACCGCCAGCGTCGATGGGCTTGATCAACAAGGTGGCAAGTTGTTCAGCAACGCGGGCCTGACCCTGGACCTGAACAATGGCCAGCTCAACAACCAGCAGGGCCTCATCAACGCGACCGGGCCGCTGGTGCTCAACCATCTCAATGGTGTGAACAACCAGGCCGGTGAAATCTCCAGTGGCCAGGCATTCACTGTCGCGGCGCGCAACCTGGATAACAGCAGTGGTCGTCTTCTCAGCAACCAGGGCCTGACGCTGCGTATCGACCAGGTACTCACCAACGTCAAGGGTTTGGTTGCAGGCGCAAGCCTGAGTGCGCATGCGGCTGCGGTCGACAACAGCGGCGGTACGCTCACCAGCCGTGGTGGCCTTGAATTGACCAGCACCGGGCTGCTGAACAACGGGCAACAAGGTTTGATCAACGCCGCGCAGGCATTGACAGTCAATGCGGGCAACTTCAATAACCAGGGCGGCAGCCTGCTGGGTACCAGCGCGCTGACGCTCAACGCGTTGGCCGTGGACAACAGCGCCAAAGGCTTGATCAACAGCCAGGGCGGCCTGGAACTCAATGCACAGAATTTAGACGCCAGTGACGGCGGCGAGTTATCGGCCAAGGGGGATATAGACCTCACACTCACGTCCATGGCCTTGCGTGGCGGCAGGTTGATAGGTGAGCAACGCCTGAGCGTGGACTTGGCAAACGGTGATCTGGATAACCGTAAAGGCCTGATCTTCGCCAAAGGCCCGCTGACCTTGCAACGCGTGCGCGACCTGCAAAACCAGGGCGGCGAACTGTCCAGCCAGAATGCCCTGAGCTTGACGGGGCGCAACCTGGACAACAGCGCCGGTACGCTCATCAGCCAGCAACTGCTGACACTGAACGCAGGCGACGTCGTCAATCGCGGCGGCTTGCTGTCAGGTTGGCAAGGGCTCAACCTGATCGGCACCCAGTTGGACAACCGTGACAAAGGCACGCTGTCCAGTCGCAACGGCGACCTTGACGTGCGCCTCAGTGGCAGCGTGCTCAACAGTGGCGAAGGTGCGTTGGCCAGCCAAGGGAGGTTGAGTGTCAGCGCCGCCAGCCTGGATAACAGCAACAAAGGCGTTATCTCCAGCGGCGCGCAGCAGACCTTGAGCGTGACTGGCGCATTGAACAACACCCAAGGTGGGTTGATCGACAGCGGCTCGACGCTGGATCTGAGCGCGGCCGACCTCGACAACAGTGCCGGCACTATCACGGCCCTGCGCAACCTGAACTTCCTGGGTGGCAACTTGCTCAATACCGATGGGTCGCTGATGGGTAACGACCATCTGGTGCTGAACCTGCAAGGTCACCTTGGCAACGTCAACGGCAAGATCGCAGGCACTGGGTCGTTGCTACTCCAGCGCGCCATCGAGGTGGATAACCGCGGCGGTCAACTGGCCAGCCAGGGACGCCTGTCATTGGCCATGGGCGGCCTGAACAACAGCCAAGGCGGCACCGTCGCGGCCAAAGGTCCGCTGGCCATCGATGCCAGCGCCATCGTTCAAAACAACGCTGACGGCTTGATCTACAGCCAGGAAGGCGACCTGCAAATTAAGGCATTTGGCCTGGCCAACGCGCAAGGCAAGCTGCAGGGGCACAATGGCCTGCGGGTCGAGGTCAATGGCGACCTCGATAACCAAAGCGGCAACATCATCAGCCAGACCGGTGATATCTACCTCAAGGCCGGCAACCTGGACAACCGCAGCGGCGTGCTCGCCAGCCTCAAGGGCGCCATCGAGGCCGGCGTGGTGGGAGTGCTTCGCAATGGCCACGATCTCAATGGCAGCCCCAAGGGCGGCTTGATTCAAGGCCAGCGCCTGCTACTCAATGCCGGTCAGCTCGATAACCAGGGCGGCTATCTTGGCGCGCAAACCAGCGATGCATGGCTCACGGTTGCAACCCTCAATAACCAGCAGGGCGCTTTGTATGCCAAAGGCCTGATGCGCATCAATGGCAGCGCCCTGGATAACAGCGCCGGGCAGATCGCCGGCGACCAGATCGCGCTCGGCCTCAACGGCCAACTGACCAACCACAACGGCCTGATCGAAAGCACCAACAACCTGACCGTGGCCGCCAATGCCCTCGATAACCAGGGCGGCAAAGTGCGCGCCCTGGGACGCTCGGGCAAGACCGAGTTCCAGATCGGCGGTGTGTTCGATAACCGCAACGGCGCGGTGGAAACCGCCAACCAGGACCTGACCTTGGCAGCCGCCCGCTTCCAGAACAACGGCGGGCAATTGCTGCATGTGGGTGAGGGCACATTCGACATCTCATTGCCTAACGTTACCGGCGCCGGCGGCACCGTTGTTACTCGTGGTGGCCTGACCCTGAACGCGGATACCTGGACCAATACCAGTGTCATTCAGGCGGGGCGTTTGAACGTTAACGTCAATAACTTCACCCAGACCGAAACCGGGCAGTTGCTGGCTTCGACGCACTTGGAAGGGAAGGGGGGGAGCTGGGTCAATAATGGGTTGATTGCCAGTGATGGCACGCTCAGCTTGGGGCTAACGGGGACCTACGGCGGCAGGGGGCGTGTCAGCAGCGTAGATACCCTGAACGTCGGCGCCGCTTCGTTAAACCTTGATGCTGCTTCAAGTATTACGGGGGGCCGAGGGACAACCATCAGCGTCGCAGGCCAAATGACTAACTCGGGCCGTATCAGCGCCATGGGCAATCTGGCGATCAGCGCCGGAGCGCTGACTAACGCGGGCACTCTTGGCAGCAGTGAAGGCATGCAGATTGAAACGCAGACCCTGCTCAACGAGCGAGGCGCGATCATCAGCGGTGGTGACATGTCGCTGCTAGCTGAGAGCTTTACCAATAAAAATGCTGATGTTTATAGTCTGGGCCAACTCTTTATTGCGCGGGATAAACAGGGAAATTGGGCGGGGACCCTGAACAATGTTTCCGCCAACTTGGAGAGTGCGGGCGATATGACGCTCCATGTGGGCGCGATAGAGAACAAGAAAGAATTCTTCAATGTTTCTTCGTCATTGGTCTCCGGTGCTATCGGGATGAGAGGCACGTCCGCACGGGGCGGGCACATGGTGCTGATGGAAGAATATGAGTCCAAGGTGGATGCGGAGTCGGTGTCCGCAAGCATCTCGTCCGGCAGGAACCTGGATGTTCAGGGGCGTAGCCTGTTGAACTCTGCCTCGGTTATTTCGGCCACCGGCAATATCAGTGCTGCGCTGGAAAACTTCAGTAACGTTGGCGCCACATTAGGAAAGTATTCGGTTCTCAAGTCTTTCGACCTTCCTAACCTCAAGGAAGACAAGAATATCTCCCGTTTCTGGCGTTCGATCATGGATTACAACGCTGCGAATGATCCGTCCTATACGCTTCAAGGCTCCGGTTCGAGACGCGCGGGAACCCTACATTTCTGGGATCAAAACTGGAACGAGTCGATGGTGACGCCCTATACGCGAATGGGGGGTACGGCTCAACGACAAACCAACCTGACGTTTGGCTGGAAAACTTACACGACCTTCAATGTCAATTTCCAAGCCCTGTTCCCTGCGCCCGCCTACAACGCGGGTAACAGGTCAGCGTTACCGGCCACTCTGAGCGGAGTCAATTTCTACGATCAGCGAATGATCTCCAAGCCTGGCAGTGCAGGCACTGCCCAAGCCATCGTTCAGGCTGGCGGTGCGGTTCAAATCAATGCCAGCAAGAATCTGGTCAACAGTGTCATTCAAGAAGGCCAGCCGATATCGACAGGTTCCGGGCGTGGGTTTGATGCCACTCGTCCAGTCAATAATGCTGTTGTTGCGATCGACTTGAATGCGCAGCTGCCACCGGACTTGGCCCAACAACAAGTCAACCCCTTGACGCTACGCGGGTTCACCTTGCCCACGGGCACTCACGGCCTGTTCCGCCTCAGTAGCCGGGCGGGTGAGGATACCCAGGCCACCCAAGCCACCAGTGGCCCACAGAGCTGGACCATGGGCGGTGCGACCCTCGGCCTGGCTCAACGCCAGGATGCACAACCGGCGCTTGAAACGCGCACCTTCGATTTCAACAGCGTCACTCAACAGGGCGCAGCTACTCGTCAGGTGGACGCCACTGCACGTCAGGTCAGTGGTGTCACCGCCACCACCAGAACACTTAACGTTGCCGGGGCCGGCGATGTGGCCAACGGCAGTGGCTGGGCGCCCAGCCAGATCACCCCAGGTGAAATCGCCCGGGGCGACGGTATCCACGCCCAAGATCCGTCTAGCGGTTCAACGCCGCCAGTGGCCAAGGTCACAGGGCCGACGGATCAGCCTGACCTGGCGCTGACCCAAAGGGACACCCACGTTCAGGTCGCCACTCCGGGCGAGCCCGCTCGGCCGACGTTGAACATCCCTGGCGTGACGCCGGTTATGCCAGGCGTGCAGCCGGTGGTGAATACACCCATCGCACAAGGTGCGGGCAGCAACCCAACCCAGGTCGCAGAGGTGATTGCCCAGCCGGTCGATGCGCTGGCGCAAACCACTCCGGTCGCCAGCCAGACCATCAACCGCGTGCAAGGCTTCACGCCTACCGCGCCAACGTCGCAACCGCATAAATACCTGATCGAAACCAACCCGGTGCTCACGGACCTCAAGCAGTTCATGAGCTCCGACTATCTGCTCGCGGGCCTGGGTTACAACCCGGACGAAAGTGCCAAGCGCCTGGGCGACGGCCTCTATGAACAACGCTTGATCCAGCAAGCCGTGCAAGCGCGCACAGGGCAACGCTTTATCGACGGTCAGAACACCGACGAAAAACTGTTCAAGTACCTGATGGACAATGCGATCCAGAGCAAGCAGCAACTGAACCTCGCAGTGGGCGTTACCTTGACCTCGCAACAGGTCGCGGCGCTGACCCACGACATCGTCTGGCTCGAACAGCACGAAGTGAACGGTGAGAAAGTGTTGGTGCCCGTGCTGTACATGGCCCAGGCCGACAATCGCCTGGCGCCCAACGGTGCCTTGATCGCCGGTAACGACCTGAACCTGATCGCCGGCGAAAACCTGGAGAACGCCGGTACCCTGCGCGCCACCAACAACCTGTCAGCCAAAGCGGGCAATGACCTGATCAACAGCGGCTTGATCGAAGCCGGTAACCGCCTGGACCTGCTGGCGGGTAACAACATCGTCAACAAGTCCGGTGGCATCATCGCCGGACGCGACGTCACGCTGACGGCGATCAAGGGGGATGTGATCAACGAGCGTGCCGTGACCCGCACTGGTAACGGTACTGCCGAGCGACGCGACTATCTCGACAGTGCGTCACGCATCGAGGCTGCCAATGACCTGACGATGAATGCAGGCCGTGACATCGCCAATACCGGTGGCGTGCTGCAAAGCGGGCGTGACACCACACTGGTCGCTGGCCGCGATGTGCGTATCGAAGCCGTTGAGCAACGCAATGGTTTGGACCTGGGCAACCGCCTGCGCACCGAAACCGTGACGCAAAACGGCGCCAGTGTGGAGGCCGGCCGCGACCTCAAGGTATCGGCAGGGCGTGACTTCAGCGCCATTGCCAGCCGCATCGACGCCAAGCGCGACTTGAGCATCACGACGACTGAGGACCTGAGTATTTCGTCGGCCGCCGACGAACAGCATTCCTCCAGCAAGTCCAAGAAGGTCACCCAGTCCAAGGACCACATCAGCCAGGTTTCCAGCGTGCTGACGGCCGGCGGTGACGTGTCGCTCAATGCCGGTAAAGACCTGGAACTCACCGCCAGCCGGATTTCCGGTGGCGGCAACGTGGCCCTTGATGCACAACGCGATGTGAGCATTCTGTCGGCACTGGATGAAGACGCTTCGTTCTACTCGAAAAAGAGCAAAGGCTCGTTCGGTCGCAGCAAAAGCCGGCAGCAGGAAAGCTACGACAGCACCAACGTAGCCTCCGTCGTCGAAGCCGGCAAAGACCTGACCGTCAACGCCAGCAAGCAAGCCGATGGCGGGATGAGCATCGACGGCGGGCGTGACGTCACCGTGATCGGCAGCCAGTTGAAAGCAGGCGGCGACATGTTGCTGGGGGCCACCGGTGACATCGCGGTGTTGTCGGGTGTCGAGGAACATGGCTCCTACAGCAAGAAAACCAAGTCCGGGTTCCTGGGGCTGTCCAAAAGTGGCAAGAGCCAGTTGAAGACGACTGCGAGCCAAGTGGGCAGTGAGTTGGAGGCGGGCAATGATGTGGTGGTGGCTGCAGGTAATGATGTGCGGGTGCGGGCCAGTGAGATCAGTGCAGAAAATGATGTCGAGTTAAGGTCTGGACTGGTCAAGGAGACAGGCGACATCAACCTGGTCTCTGCAAACGACACCGCCTATAGCCGTAGTGAAAAATACGAGAAGAAAACCGGCTCGATCTCGGGTGGGTTTATTGCGATCTCCTCGGCCAAAAAAGCTGGCCAGGAAGCCCAAAGCAGCACCAGCGTGGGGAGCCAAGTGTCCGCGGATCGTGATGCGAGCTTGCACGCTGAGCGAGATATTAACTTGGTGGGCAGTGGCGTCAGCGCCGGGCGTGATGTCAGTCTCAATGCGGGGCGCGATGTCAATGTACTTGCGGCCCAAAGCAGTACCAGTGAGCGCGATTGGCAAAAAAGCAAACAAGCCGGTATTGGCGTATCGAGTGACGCCAATGGTGTGACCTTGTTTGTGGGCGCTGATAAAAGTGCAGAGAAAAATAGACTTGAGCAGCAAACAGCAGTCGCCAGCCAGATCAATGCAGGACAGGACCTGACGATCAATGCCAAGCGAGATATCAACCAGCGCGGCTCTGACCTATTGGCTGCCAATGATGCTGAGCTGACGGCCGGGCGGGATATCAACATCGATGCGGCACGCGAACGTTTGCTGATTGAGCAGCAGCGGGAGACGGAGCGTAATGGGTTGAGCGTGGCTATCAACCACAACTATGGCAACACCAAAGACGCAGTGAGCGGGGCTGGCAAAGGAGAGGACAACATCAGCAAGGGCTCCAGCACGCTGAAAGGTGTTGATGCAGTCAGCCAATTTCTTGCAGGTCCCACTGGGGACGTAAAATTCGGCAATAGCAAGCACAGCACCAGCACACAGCTGATTGAAGAGACCAATCGCTCATCGACCCTCAAGGCCGGTAAAGATCTCAACTTGGTCGCCGGGAATGATGTGGCGATCAGCGGCGGCCAGTTGAATGCCGGCCGTGATATCAACATCAAAGGTCGGGATGTTTCGCTTGATGTAGCCAAGGGCAGCATTAACCAAAATGACAGCGAGAGCCAGAGCTGGGGTGGCATCCATGGCGGTACCAGTGGTGGCATAAAGCTAGGCGTAGGTGGGAGCCATGGCGTTGCTAGTGAGAAGGGTAGTAACGGTACTTCTACCGTCACGACAGCGCAGGCCGGGCGCGATATTAACCTGAGTGCGAGCAATGACCTGAACCTGGTAGGTACTCAAGCCAAGGCGGGTCGCGACATCGATCTCAAGGCAGGGAACGACTTGAGCATTCGTGCTGCGCAGAACGACAGTTCAAGCGACAGTAATAGAAACAGTGGTGGTGGCGAGGTCGGGTTTACCTTTGGCAATGAGGGGGTCGGCGTTTATGCCAGCGTCAGCATGGGCAAGGGGAACCTGGACCGGGAAGGGCAGCGTCAACAGGATGCCTATCTCTATGCTGCAGATCGTTTGGGCTTCGAGAGCGGCCGCGATACCCAGGTCGCAGGTGCCGACTTGCGGGGGGATAAAGTCATTGGCCGGGTTGGCGGAGACCTGAATGTTTCTTCTGTCCCCGACACCGGCAAAGTCAAAGGCAAAGAATTTGATCTAAGTGTCACCGTCACCATCGGCCCGGGTGCCGGTGTCAGCGGTTCGGTTGGTTACGGTCAGACCTCTGGAAAAACCAATTGGGTCGAAGACCAGACGCGGATCACCGCCAGCGACAAGGTGGATATCCGTACGGAGAAGCACACACAACTCGATGGCGCTTTAATCGCTTCAGACACTGGCAATTTGAAACTGGACACCGGCACGCTGGGGTTCAGGGACATCTCTGGAGAGGATAAAGAGCACGGGTATTACTTGAACGTTGGTGGTACCTACAAGAACGGTGAAAGCACTACCCAGGACCCGAGCCAGGTCGGTAAAGGCAAGACGGGGCAGACGGGGTGGAGTGTTACTGGCTGGAAGTACGATAAGGACCGCGAGCAATCAGTCCGCGCGACAGTGGGCGCGGGTGAGATCGTTGTGCGTGATGTGGGCGATGTTACATCTGCAGTGACGGGGCTCAATCGCGATGTTGACAAGGCCTATGAAGTTACCAAGGACCAGGAAAAACGTACGGATTTGTATGTGACTGACTCTTCGTTGAAGGCGGTGACATCCCCAAAGGCAACATTAGAACAATGGAAAACCGACGCAGCCAAGTTAGGTGACAAAACCGAAGAGACGATTTTCCAGATGGTGGACTTGCTTGGCGCTGGCTCGCAGATTGCGCAAGGTATAAACCCTGACTTAGTCGGAATCGAGATGAAAGGCCAGGCCGCCATACGGCAGCTAGGCAGTCGTCACCAAGAAGAAAGGTCCGCTATCGTCAACCGGGTGCTTGGTAATATTACAAACGACGACCACTCGCCTGAAACTCAAGCACTGGCAGATAAGCTCACTCAGATAGCAGGGAACGACCCGCAAAAAGCCCTGCAGGTGTTGATGTTGCTGAAGGGCTTGAATAAAAGCAGCCATGGAGAAAATAACTTTTTACCGGCGATACCTCTCGCTATGGCGGGCATCACAGCCATAGGAGGCGCATTAGTTGCAGCTAACCCAACCACGCAGGAAAACTTGCGTATTGCGGCAAATTCCATGGTTGAGGCAGCAGCCAAAACTGGAGAGAATGCTGCGCAAAGCATGAAAAGCAGCATACTGATCTGGGATGTGATTGTCGGTACGGCATTCCCGATCCACCTGCTTGATCCTAGCAATCGCAGTCTGGTCAATCCGATCCTGACTGACATCGCCGTGCATCCGAGCAGTGGCGGGTTTGGTGATGGCAGTGTGGTTGCTCCGACCGTTCATACCGGTGGGACGCAGCTGGATGGGCGACAGGATGATGGCAAGTATGTGACGCCGGAGCATCGACTTGATCCGGGGAATATGTACAGTGAGGGTAGCGGTCCAAAAGGTAATAGTGTAGCTGAGGCTTTAACGGGTGTTACCCAGAAGCAGCTCGATAAAAAATTCAAACATGCGTCTGATTTTGGTGTGGTGACTACTAAGAAAAATCCTGAGACACTTGCTCAGTATGAGACAGCGATCAAAGCGCACATGGCGTCCACCTCTACGGCTCAACAAGGTACATATGGGTTTGTAAAAGACTCCAAAGTGTTTTTTAACTCAACCACTAACAATGCTGTTGTGCTCGATGCGTCAGGTAATTTTGTGACTGGTTTTAAACTCGCACCAGGAACTCAGCAGTTTGATAACTTTATTAAAAACGGAGTGCTACGATGAGTCTTACCATCTTGGAGTTTGCAAGGTCGTTTGTAGCAGGTAGGCTGACAGCCGAAATTTTTTCTGAGGCGTATATTGAGCTTTGGAAAATTGAGCGCGATAAAAACATACTTCTGCTCGACGAGCCTTCGTTGAGTGAGTGTTTGTCTAGTATTTTTTGTGCCGCGGACATGTACGAACCAGACGAGTCAAGGGAATACTATGAACTTGACGCCGAAATGCTGAGATCTGAGGTTGCGACTCTGGTGCTGAATCTAGTCGCTGATTAGTTGGTGCAAAAGCAATTCCAGAAAGCAGCTACCCGTCGCTTGCCAAGCCAAGTCCAAATGCCCCAAGCAATGTAATTCTTGGCGAGCTTGACTCACTTGGTCGACCTACTGGGGTTACAGCAGTCCTTAGGGAGGATTCATTTTTTTTCGCAGGAAAACTTGGGGAGAAAAGGGTACAGATTTGAATGGCACTTACTTAACCTTCTTCGGGTGTCCATTTCTCCTGACCTCGGCCCTTGCCGCCGAGCGCGTCTGCATCAGCATCGGGTAAGGCTTGGGCCTTCGTTTTATGGCGCGAGGCTCAATCCTTCCCGGCCGGTTTCCGACACGTTTCCTCGCGATCAACCTGAGTAAATTCGGTATCCCATCGTCTTGTTCGTCGGCACCGTACTGCTGCATCACAAGGCATAATTGGAGGCTATGTTTAAAGCTCAGCTCGCGTGGCAAACAATCCGCTAACAGCGCTGATTGGGCCATGATCATCCGAATCAAATTATGCGCTAGCAGATACACCCA
>NZ_QODJ01000119.1:769-5304 GCF_009935965.1 Pseudomonas sp. L13 | reverse complement strand
AGAAAAAAAAAGTTCCAAAACCAGATTTTTTGAGTAATAAAGAGTCATACTGAAAATTAGCTACAAATATAATCCGATAGCCTAGATCACCTTTACAATTATGCTAGCCCTATAACAGCTAATGCGAGATTCAACATCGACAAGTAGTTTTTATAGCAGTCATTCGTACCTCATACCTGACGGAAAAATAGCTTCAACCTTGGTAAAACACCCTATCAAGTTGCGCAATTTATAGAGAAGTAACCAAGCATAACAAGTGTGGAAACATAACTTTCAACGACAACGATACTGGTGTGTACAGGCGTTGTTTCCTAAATCAGAGTTGAGATAGCAACTCCCGCAAGGCTTAGCATCTTTAACTGAGGGGCTGACGAACAGGCATTCCCAGTCCGATAACTTTGTTCATCAACTTGACACCGGCCAAGATCTCACCGACTTGGCCGGTGTATTTTCGTAAGATCAGGGTCGGGCTCAACAGTTGTTTGTCTCGAGACATGGTGGTCTCTGCTAATGAACGTTGATGGTAGCCTGATGCCGTTTTCCATTCCGCCAATTGACCTGATTTCAGCGCAGCAACGGCGTCATTTATTGGGTGTACTTCCTCCTAGTACTTGGCCTTTTTACGCGGTGGTATGGTGGCAATACTACCTTTCCTGAGCAACAATCGATGGCAATTTCGCGTGTCAGAAGCCCCATCGGCAGACACTTGGTGCAAACGGCGACGCTGTGGATTGAGTAAGGTGGGCAGTACTTTGCCTATTCGCCGCACTTTCCAGACTCACTTCGGCGGCAATGATTTCGTGGGTGTGCGCATCGACAGCGAGGTGTAACTTACGCCAGATGTGGCATTGACTCTTGCCATGCTTGCACTCGCTTGCAAAGACAGCTGTATCCTGGCGATGTGAGCGGGACATCCATCAACTGAAAAATGGAATTGATGAATCCTTCCAGTGATCGAAACGGCAAGGCAAAGAATGCTTTGAACATTAACGCGGTTTCGATAGCGCTGTCTCTGTAGTGGAAACCGCGACCGCGACGGCCATGATGTGCATCGCTATACCACTGCTGGATAGCCTGTTCATCGAGCCAAAAAGTGAGAGAGCCACGATTGATTAAGGCACGATGGTACTGCCGCCAGTTGCTGATGTTGTGTCGCGCCTTTCCCATCTGTCTGTTCCTGAGTCCGTCTCTTAAGAGATCGGATCACAGGAGAGCTTGATAGTTCCCTTATTTAGGAAACAGCGCCCTTAAAACGCAATAAACGTAACGCATTCAGCGTAACCAGCGCGGTTGCGCCGGTATCGGCCAACACTGCGAACCATAGGCCGGTGATACCCAGCACAGTGGTGATCAGGAACACCCCCTTCAGACCCAACGCGAAAATCACGTTCTGATGGATGTTGGCCATGGTTGCACGCGATAGTGCAACGAGGTGAGCCACATCGGTAACACTGTTTTTCAGCAGCGCTGCGTCGGCGGTTTCGATGGCCACATCGGTACCTCCACCCATCGCGATACCCACATCTGCTGTTGCCAGTGCAGGTGCGTCGTTGATGCCATCGCCGACCATGGCGACCTTGGCGTTGAGTTTCATTTCGTTGATCAGGCGCAGCTTATCTTCTGGCAGCAGTTCAGCTTCCCATTCCATACCCAAATGGCCGGCGATGGCCTGGGCGGTGCGGTGGTTGTCGCCGGTGAGCATGACGGAGCGCACGCCCATGGCCTTGAGCTGGGCCACGGCTGCTTGTGCATCGGCTCTCGGTTCATCCCGCAGAGCTACCAATCCAAGTGCTTCATGGCTCTGTTCGTCGAACAGCACTGACACAGTCTTGCCGTCATGTTGTAGCGCCTCGATTTGAGTCTGCTGCGCGGACGACAGTATTGCGACTTGGCCAGCGTAGACCGGCGAACCGATGGCTAAAACGCGGCCAGCCACGGTTGCATGCACAGCTTTACCGACAGTGGCATAGGCATTTGACGCGGCGGGGATGAGGAGATTGGCCGCTTCGGCATGCCCGACAATCGCTTTCGCAAGCGGGTGATTGGAGCCGGATTCCACGCTGGCAAAAAGTGCCAGTACTTCATCGTCGCTTTGTTTGGTAAAGGGCTGTGCAAAGGCCGCTACATCGGTAACACGCGGCTTGCCCTCGGTCAGGGTGCCGGTTTTGTCGAAAGCTATGGTCTTTACCTGACCAATAGTTTCTAGGGCGCTGCCGCCTTTGATAAGTAACCCACGGCGGGTGCCTACCGCCAGTCCTGAAGCAATCGCTGCTGGAGTGGATAAAACCAGTGCGCAGGGACAGGCAATCAGCAATAGCGCCAACCCGCGATATAGCCAAGTCGCCCATTCACCGTCCATTAGTAGTGGTGGCAGGATAACGATCAATGCGGCAAGCGCCATCACAGTGGGAGTGTAGTAGCGGCTGAATCGCTCAATGAAGCGGGCTGTGGGTGCTTTGGATGCTTGTGCCTGTTCCACCAGTTGAATAATGCGTGCAATGGTGTTGTCGGCAGCGGTTTTTTCTACGCGGACTTCAAGTACCCCGTCGACGTTGATCGAACCGGCGAAGACAGTATCGCCCGTGGTCTTGGCACTGGGGATGGACTCGCCCGTAACGGGAGATTCATCGAGGCTGGACGAGCCATTAGTAATCACACCATCGGCGGGCACCCTGTCACCTGGGCGCACCAGCACATGGTCATTCACCCGCAGCGAAGCTGCAGCAACCTCGCGCTGCCCGCCTTGGGCATCGAGCAGCACCGCTGTTTTCGGAACCAGTGACGCCAGAGCTCTGATACCGGCGCGGGCACGATCGGCCGCCACACTCTCCAATAACTCACCGATCGAGAATAGGAAAACTACGGCTGCAGCCTCTTCGGCCTCACCAATGAACAGCGCGCCCAATGCGGCTACGGACATCAGCGTTTCGATTGAGAAGGGCGAGCCAGACATGGCCAGCGCAATTGCTTTGCGGGCAAATGGAAACACACCGACAATCACGGCCGCAGCGAATACCCAAGTTCCTTGAGCGGGAAAAAACAGAGCCAGCACGTAGGCGGCCGCCATCAGCATACCCAGACCGGCGACTTGTTTACTCTTACGGGTTTGCCACCAAGGCTGCACGGTCGGCTGATTGTTGGTATCGTTATTCGACGGAGTGGTACGGGCGGATATGCCAAAACCAAGGCGCTTGATGGTTTTTTCAACATCATCGGCCTGAGTGGCCCCATCGGCTAACAACGACAGTGTCAGGCTT
Source organism: Pseudomonas sp. L13 (assembly GCF_009935965.1). Classification (NCBI taxonomy): domain Bacteria; kingdom Pseudomonadati; phylum Pseudomonadota; class Gammaproteobacteria; order Pseudomonadales; family Pseudomonadaceae; genus Pseudomonas; species Pseudomonas sp. L13. The sequence continues at coordinate 2,047 of NZ_QODJ01000119.1, read as the reverse complement.
TGTGTGGCAAAGTTCAGCTGGACATCAGAAACGCCGGGCATGCGCGCCAGAGCGGTCTCAATCTTGCCGATGCAACTCGCGCAGTCCATGCCTTCGATATGATATTGCATGAGGGTTTCTCCTATGAATGGAAATTATAGGTGCATCATAAACCCTCTAGCAGCTTCAGAGTCAAGCTGTCCAACGCCTTATGTAATAAGATTGATTTTATAGCGCTAAAGCCTATAGTTACTTTAATGTTTTAAGTTATGGATGCCATCATGCCAATCAAGATAGGCGCACTTGCCAAGCACACAGAAACCACTGTCGAAACCATTCGTTACTATGAAAAAGAAGGGTTATTACCAGAGCCTGCCCGCAGCGAAGGTAATTATCGTTTGTATAATGAGGATCATATTGAGCGCCTGCAATTTATTCGCCATTGCCGTACGCTCGATATGACCTTAGAGGAAGTGCGAATCTTGCTGCAGTTTCGAGATAGGCCTTACGAAGACTGCGGCAACGTCAATGAGCTGCTGGATGATCATATCCGTGCTGTAGAAGTACGCATGGAAGAGCTAACGCAATTAAAGCAGCACCTGACGATTTTGCGTCAGAAGTGCTCGAATACAGCACCCACTGCGTCGTGCGGAATTTTACGCGCCCTTGGCGATCGTTCTTGTCACGTTTAAAGCACCGTTTCACTATATGCCTTCAATCTGCCCAGTTAGTTTATCGTGATGTACTGTCACGAAAGGCGCGACGGTAATGTGAAGGTGAAATAGTTAATCTTTTAATTTCTTCGGGGTTAGATGAAGTTAGGGCGAGGCATGTTTTTAAAACTGTTAAATCTTCACGCTCTAGTCATTTCAGTGGAATTGTACGCTTTGTAGCTATTGTCTTAGCCATTTTATCAAGCCTCAGTTTTATAATTTTTATTACTATTGGCGAGTCGCAATTTGTAGCCCTTGCCAAGCAATTAGCGGTAATATTTTTCATTTGCTTTGTTCTTTTTGGCATTATGTCAAGCGCCAGAGGTAAGGCAATGGTTTACGCTAAATTAGTTAATTCTGTCATCTGGTTAGCTTCGTCTTTTATGCTTACGCTCGCTATGTTTCTACATCCTGGCTGGGATAGTAAATGGTTTGGCACTGGTGGGGGGTGGCGGGGTCAAATAGTATCTTTGTTAGGCAACGCCATCTATAACATTGGTTCAACTGGTGTAGCTTATATATTTGCGACTTTATCAATACTTATTCTTTTGCTGTTTTGGGCGGAGACTCATATGCTTAAAACCCA
>NZ_QODJ01000119.1:374-727 GCF_009935965.1 Pseudomonas sp. L13 | reverse complement strand
TATGTGCCACATAGGGGTTTTGTGCCCATCCCCTTAAACTCGTTTCCCAGCGTCTTTATACGCTTCTGATTTATCTCTTTTGCCTATCGCTACAACAAGGATCGACACTTTTTCATCGTGCACTTGGTATATTAATCGGTACCCAACTTGACGTAATTTAATCTTGTAGCAGTCTGGGAGTTCTCGTAGTCGGTTAGCTTCAACCCTTGGTTGTTCCAGTACTTCACCTAACTTCTTTTTAAACTGCTCACGCACGGTTGCGCCTAACTTACGCCATTCCTTAAGCGCACGGGGATCAAATTCTAACTCATAGGTCATCTAGCGAGACCTTTACTCCGGTTTTTGGATCAGCT
>NZ_QODJ01000119.1:0-341 GCF_009935965.1 Pseudomonas sp. L13 | reverse complement strand
CCACAGCAATAAGCGCTTCATCTTCACTTGTTAGCAGCACTGATTTGAACGGCAGTTTTTCTCTTTGTGCAACATATTCCAATGTTTGTCTCAATAACTCTGATGGCGTTATTCCTAATTTTTCTAACGCTGCATAAGAACGCACTTTCAGATCATCATTCACACGAATATTTATAGTAGCCATAACGCACCTGTATTTACAATTGTATACACACATTGTATTCCACTGACACAACTTTGCAAGCTCCAAAAACGGATTAAAATCGCCTGTGGGCGATTTTAAACGTTTTTGTGAGCCAACAAGCGCAGCGCGTTAGCCTCTGCCAAAAACAGCGTTAAAA
>NZ_QODJ01000118.1:0-5407 GCF_009935965.1 Pseudomonas sp. L13 | reverse complement strand
AGCGTGGTTTAACGGGGCGCCTAAGATCAAAAGCAGATCAAGATCAAGAGCGGCTCGCTTCGCATCGTGGTTACCGTTGGCTGCTACAACCTACAAGAATGTGTAGATACCTGGTTCGGTTGACTCATCAGTGACTGACACTCCGCTTTCGCGAACAAGCCCACAGGAGAGCTGGATTAATTTATATTTCAACCATAATATAAGCAAAAAATTACGACCGTAATTTTTTGCACAATGGTTTCCGGAGTTCGCCATGCCCCCTCTCCCCCTGCGTCTTCTCACGTCCCTGGCCCTGTTGATGTTGCTCAATGGCTGCAACAGCAAGGCCGATACCGCCCAGGTGCCAGTGCCGCGCCCGGTACTCGCCGCCAAGGTCGAAGCCGCCGGCACCCAGCAAAGTGCCTACACCGGAGTGGTGGCGGCTCGCACTGAAAGCAACCTGGGCTTTCGGGTCAGCGGCAAGGTGATTGAGCGCAAGGTCGACCCCGGCCAGCATGTCTCCCGTGGCGATACCTTGCTGGTGCTGGACATCGGCGACTTCGAACTGGCACTGCGCTCGGCCAAGAACCGCGTCAACGCCGCCCAGGCGCAACTGCGCCAGCGCCATGATGATGAAAACCGTTACCAGCGCCTGGCCAGTACCGGCGCGGTGTCGCGGCAGATCTTCGACCAGTCGGCCACCAACCTGCGCGTTGCCCAAGCCGAACTGGCCGCCGCGCAATCGGATGCCAGCCAGATCGAAAACCGTCGCACTTATTCGGTACTCAAGGCCGATGGCGACGGCATCATCACCGACGTGCTGGCCGATCGCGGCCAAGTGGTGGCCGAGGGGCAAGTCGTCGCGCGCCTGGCCCATGACGGTGCCCGTGAAGCCATCGTCAACTTGCCGGAAAACCAGCGCGACCTGGCCGCGCAAAAAGCCTTGGCATTCCCCTTCGGCGCCCCCGACCAGGCCGTGACCGCCACCCTGCGCGAGCTGTCTGCCAGCGCCGACCCGGTCACCCGCACCTACCGCGCACGTTATGTGCTGCAGGGTTCGGTCGAGCGTTTCGCCCTCGGCTCCACCATCACCGTGCGCCTGCAGGGCAATGGCCAACCCCTGCAAACCCGCGTGCCCATCGGCGCCTTGCAGGATACGGGGCAAGGCACGGGCGTCTGGCTGATTGGCGATGACCAAAAGATCAGCTTCGCCCCGGTGAAAGTCGCCAGCCTCGGCCAGGAAGACGCCTTGCTCGACAGCGGCGTAACACCCGGCCAAACCATCGTCGCCCTCGGCGCTCACCTGTTGCACAGCGGCGACACGGTGCGCTTGCTGCCCGCCCAGGCGCTGGCCCTCAACCGTCAGCAGGATCAATGAATATGCGCGGGATCAACCTCTCCGAACTGGCCGTCAAACACCGCGCCGTCACCCTGTTTTTGCTGATTGCGATCCTCGTCGCCGGGGTCTTCGCATTCGGCAAGCTGGGCCGCGCCGAAGACCCTTCGTTTACCGTCAAGGTCATGACCATCACCGCAGCCTGGCCCGGCGCCACCGCCCAGGAGATGCAGGAGCAAGTGGCCGACCGCCTGGAAAAGCGCCTGCAGGAACTGGACTACTACGACCGCGTCGAGACCATCGCCCAGCCGGGCTTTGTATCGATGCGCATGACCTTCCTGGAGTCCACACGCCCGAGCGAGATTCAGGAACTGTTCTACCAGACGCGCAAAAAACTCAGCGACGAAGCCGCGCAATTGCCCAAGGGCGTGATCGGGCCGTTTTTCAACGATGAATATTCCGATGTGTACTTTGCGTTGTATGCCCTGGAGGCAGAACACCTGCCCCACCGCCAGCAAGTGCAAATGGCCGAACAATTGCGCCAGGGCCTGCTCAACCTGCCCGGAGTGAAGAAGGTCAATATCCTCGGCGAACAGGCCCAGCGTGTGTTTGTGGAGTTTTCCTATGAGCGCCTGGCGACCCTGGGCATCAAGCCCCAACAGATCTTCGCCGCCCTCGCCGCACAAAACGCCGTGGCGCCCTCAGGCTTCGTCGAAACCGCGGGCGCCCGCGCCTATATCCGCATCGACGGCGCGTTCGACAGCCTGGCCCTGATCGAGAACGTGCCCCTGCAAGTCAATGGCCGCGTATTGCGCATCGCCGATGTGGCCACCGTGAGCCGGGGTTATGAGGACCCACCCAGTTATCGCATCCGCCACCAGGGCGACCCGGCGTTGATGCTCGGCGTGATCATGGAGAAGCATTGGAACGGTCTGGAACTGGACAAGAGTCTGCAGGCCGAAGAAGCGCGGATCCAGGCCGACCTGCCCCTGGGCGTGAACTTCGCCAAGGTGTCCGACCAGGCGAAAAACATCAGCCTGGCGGTCAATGAGTTCATGCTCAAATTCTTCGTCGCCCTGGCGGTGGTGATGCTGATCAGCCTGTTGGCCCTGGGCTTTCGCGTGGGGCTGGTGGTGGCGGCGGCCGTGCCGCTGACGCTGTCGATCGTGTTCGTGATCATGCTGGTCACGGGCCGTGAATTCGACCGCGTGACCCTCGGCGCGCTGATCATCTCCCTGGGCTTGCTGGTGGACGACGCCATCATCGCCATCGAGATGATGGTGGTGAAACTTGAAGAAGGGTTTGACCGCATTCACGCGGCGACCTATGCCTGGAGCTCCACCGCCGCGCCCATGCTCACCGGTACGCTAGTGACCATCATTGGCTTTTTGCCGGTGGGGTTTGCGCGCTCCGGTGCCGGCGAGTACGCCGGCAATATCTTCTGGATTGTGGGGTTTGCATTGATTTCGTCGTGGCTGGTCGCGGTGGTGTTCACGCCTTACCTGGGCGTGAAGTTGTTGCCGCAGATCAAGCCAGTGCCCGGCGGGCATGATGCGATTTATGCCGGGCGCTACTACCAGAAACTGCGCAGCCTGGTGGAGGCCTGCGTGCGTGGGCGCTGGCTGGTAACTGGGCTGGTGGTGGCCGCGTTTGTGCTGTGTGGCCTGGGTATGGCGGTGGTGAAGAAACAATTCTTCCCCGACTCGGACCGCTCGGAGCTGATTCTGGAAGTGTATATGCCACCTGGCAGCGCGTTCAAAAGCACCGAGGCGGTGGCGGCGCAGGTGGAGAAGGCCCTGTTGCAGGAACCCCAGACGAGCATGGTCGACACCTATGTGGGCGGCGGTGCACCGCGGTTTTTCCTGTCGTTGAACCCAGAAATGCCGGACCCTGCGTTCGCCAAGCTGATCGTGCAAACGCCGGATTCCCACGCCCGCGATGCGCTGAAACTGCGGATGCGTGAGCGCATTGCGGCGGGCGAATTTCCCTCGGCGCGGGTTCGGGTCACACAGCTCGTCTTCGGCCCGCCAGTGCCGTTCCCGGTGGTGTTCCGCGTTTCCGGGCCGGACCTGAGTGTGCTGCGCGGGCTGTCTGAAGACGTGCGTCAGGTGGTGGCCGGCAACAAGCTGACCAGAGACACCTTCCTCGAATGGGGCGAACGCGCCAGCGGTTATCGCCTGGTGCTGGATCAGGATCGCTTGCGCCTGCTGGGGTTCACGCCGGACGAGGTCAAGTCCCAACTCAACGCTTTGCTCAGCGGCAACCCGATCACCGAAGTGCGCGAAGGCAACCGCACCGTGTCGGTGGTGGCCCGCGCACAGGGCAGCCAACGCGAAGACCTAGCCAACCTCAACAACATGACGCTGACCAACAGCGCCGGTACGTCGGTGCCGCTGGCCCAGGTCGGGCATTTCCAGGCGGTGATGGAAGAACCGATCCTCAAGCGCCGCGACCGCGCCACCACCGTGGAGGTACGCGCCGACATCATCGACGGCGTACAACCGCCCGATGTGGAAATGGCCGTGTACAAAGACCTGCAACCGCTGATCGCGAAGTTGCCCAGCGGTTACAAAATCGACATTGGCGGCCCGGTTGAGGAAAGCGCCAAGGCCAACGTGGCCCTGGCGGCACTGTTCCCGATCATGATCCTGCTGACCCTCACGGTGATCATGTTCCAGGTGCGCTCCTTTGGCGTGATGTTCATGGTGTTCGCTACCGCGCCTTTGGGCCTGATCGGCGCAGTGCCGACCTTGTTGCTGTTCAACCAGCCGTTCGGCTTTAACGCGATTCTCGGCCTGATTGGCATCGGCGGCATCCTGATGCGCAACACGCTGATCTTCACCGACCAGATCCGCCAGAACCAGGACCACGGCATGGCGATTCGCGAGGCCATTATCGAAGCCACGGTGCGGCGTGCCCGGCCGGTGATCCTTACGGCACTGGCGGCGGCGCTGGCGTTTATTCCGTTGACGTTGTCGGTGTTCTGGTCGTCCCTGGCCTATGTGCTGATTGGCGGGGTGTTGGTGGGCACGGTCTTGACGCTGTTGTTTTTGCCGGCGCTGTGCAGCCTGGTACTACGCGACAAGGTTGCTGAAATGTCCCACGTAACGGCCGGATAAGCTCTACTCCCCTCCCCTGTAAACCTCTGCAAAGTCCCTCGCCTGATCAAACAGTGCGAGGGATTGCAGATGGTTTTTCCTGTGAGTGCCTTGGTTACCTGGCCGCCCCCCGTGGGGGGCCGTCGCGGATGACCCAAGCAGCCCAAATTACCTTTATCGAACACGAGCTGGATGGTTTCCATCAGAGCCTGGTGGAGTACCGCCAGCAGATGGGCGCCTGGTATTCGCGTGCGCTGGATACGGTCAGTCATGCAGCGGATTTGCCGTCGTTGCTGGGTATGGATCGAGTGTTGCGGGCTGGGGATACGCAGCAGTCGGTCAGTCTTGGCGATACGGATTTTTCCACCGTGGCCCGCTGTCCGGCGGGTGGTGTGCTGAAAATCCAGAGCAGGTTCGAGTCAGCGTACGACGTGCCGATCGGCAATATCCCGGTTGAGGTGATCGGCCTGGATGACGGCAGTTCCAGGGTCATCCTGCTCGACGAGCACGGCGAAGGTTCCCACGACTGCGCCGCCGGCGGGCGTTATCAGGTGAGGGTTCAAGGCGGTGTTTCAGCGCAGCAAGTCGATACCTTATTTGCTTCCTATGCCGGGCTGACAGCGGATCTGGAGCAATGGCTGCGCGAACAGTGGCAAGGCTTCAAACCGCATTGGCAGCAAGCCCCCGCCAGCGCAATTGGCAACGGCGTGCTCGCTGGCAGTTGGGCAGCGATCCGTGACGTGTGGGACAGCATCAAGCAGGTGCAGGCAATTCTTGAAGACCCGCTCAAGTACGTCGAGCAACTGGGTAGCGAGGCGGCCAAGTTGGCGCAGATCGCCACCGATGCGCCCAAGGTCATGGAACAGGCGATGTTGCTCGCCAGTGATGAGGCGGCGCTGTACCTGTTACTGCGCACCGCCATGATCTGGCTGGAGGCGTTACCGCCCAGTGAGGTCGCGCAAGCGGCCGCAGGTTTTATGGTGTCGTTGCTGAT
>NZ_QODJ01000117.1:0-6300 GCF_009935965.1 Pseudomonas sp. L13 | reverse complement strand
TGTCGAATTCCGGCCAGCGTGGTTTGACGGGGCGCCTAAGATCAAAAGCAGATCAAGATCAAGAGCGGCTCGCTTCGTATCGTGGTTAGCGTTGGCTGCTACAGCCTGTAAAGTTGTGTTGATGCGTAAGGCAATCGCAGGCAAGCCAGCTCCCACATTTGGAGCCCAGGGTGTCTGGGAGATAGGCATCGGCTGGCAGGCTGCCACGTCGTACCGGGTCGTGTAGATGTCTATGGCTATCGCACGCCAGCCAGCCCCTACGTTGAAGCCTCTGAAAATCCAAACGAACGTCCGCAATCGGACACAGTCTGATATAAGACTCGAGCACGGGTAGCCGCACATACATGCCAAGTCAATGAATTCTTGGTTTTTTTTGATGTGCGCAAAAAACGCCCGATCTGACTGTAGGCCTTGTAGTCCGTGGCTTTCAGCCGATAAAACAGGCTCTGTTCACAAGGTTATCCACAATTTGTGTGGATAACCTTTTATGTCGCCTGGAACTGGAGTGCCCTATGAAACCACCGTTCAATTTCACCCGTTTCCTGCCGATGGCTGCACGCTTGCTTGGTCGTGGGCGCTTGCCAACCTTGTTGTTTGCCGTTGCAGCCAAAGGCTCAAGCCAGGGCAATCGGCTCGGCCAGCTCAAGGATGATCTCAAATTGCTGCAGGCCCTGTGCCTGGCTTACTGGCGTGGCGAATACCGTGCCATCAGCCCTAAGGCGCTGATCTCGGTGGTGGCGGGGCTGATGTATTTTCTTAGCCCGATTGATGCGATTCCGGATTTTCTCCCCATGTTCGGCATGCTCGACGACATCGCCGTGCTGGCATGGGTCATGAAGACCCTGAGCGGCGAGCTGAGCGCCTTTCGCGCCTGGCGCGATGCACAACGTCCGGAAAAACTCGCGGTGGTTGAGCGGCTGCCTGCGACGCCTGAGCTGCTGGCCCGGGAAAACCCGCAAAAAAACTAATGTCGCCAGCTATCCCCTGCGACCTTTGTGGCTGTTAGGATTACACTCTTAAGGAAATAACTTACTTAGTAAGTATTTTTATCCTACGGGGCAGTCATGGATATCCAGATCATTTCACGCGATGGCGAACCCGAGTATGCGGTGTTGCCATGGAACCAGTACCAGGCGCTGCTAAAAGCCGCCGGTCAGCCGCAACCGCCACGCGCTTCTCCTTCTGCTGCACCCACCGCCACCGAGCAGGACTTGCGCCCGCTCTCGGCCCTGCGCGGCCTGCGTGAGGCCAAGGGCCTGGCAATCGAGGCCTTGGCGCGTACCGTGGGCATCAGCCCTTCGTATCTTGGATTGATAGAAAGTGGTGAACGCCAGCCGGATGCCGCCATTCGCCGCAGCCTGGCCTGGGAATTGGGCGTTGCAGGTTGGAGGGATGAGTCTTGAGCCTACGTATCAGCCGTCAACACTGGGATGGGTTAATCAATGAACTGGACCAGGCGCGTCGCCAGCGCCATTTGCTGACGTATCGTGCGCTGCTGGAGCGCCTGCAATTCCCCACGCCGGCCATGCAGACCCTGGCTGCGGCCCTGGAGCACCTGGCGGCGCTGGATGCCAAGGCGGAGCAACCGCTGCGCAGTTCCCTGGTGATCAGCCAGGGCGCCAGCCGCCTGCCACGCACCGGTTTTTTTGAGTGTGTGGAGCGCCTCGGGCGGTTCAGCGGGCCTTCCGATGGTGTGGCCGCTGCGTCCTGGCATGCATCCGAAGTGGTGCGGGTGTTCGAGTACGAGTACCCGGAGTCCGCCGAGGCCTAAAGCGCCTGGGAGCAGGTGTCCATGCTGTCGATCACGTGGATGCTGTAGCCCGCCACATCCTTGGCATGGTGCTTGGCTTGTGAAGCCAGCTCTGCCAATTGGCTAGCATCGAGTTGCGCACAGGCCTGTGGATACAAGTGCACCACGCCGATGGACAGCGACAGCAATGCAAATTCCTGGCGCGCGCCCTGGCGGTTGAGGGCCACGAAGCACCCAGCCTCAAGATGTTCGGCGCGGTAGAAGCGTCGGCATTGGGTGTGGAAGTCGTCCAGCAGCTGGTTGAGGCGCTTGCGCCAATCCTGCGGGCCCAACACCAGCAGAAAGTCATCGCCGCCAATGTGCCCGACAAAGTCGCGGCTGGGGTCTACCCGATCGTTCAGGCACTGCGCCAGGCACAGCAGCACTTCATCCCCGCGCCCGTAGCCGTAGATATCGTTGAACGGCTTGAAACTGTCGATATCCACATAGCAGATCACCGACTCGCGCTGTTGCTGCAACAGCCTAGTGAGGCACTGCTGGATTGGCACATTGCCAGGCAGCAAGGTCAACGGGTTGGCGTAGCGGGCCTGCTGGATTTTCAGTTCGGTGATCAATTTGAGCACGTCGATAACCCGGCCCAGCCCCAGATAATCACCATTCAGGGTGATGATGAAATCCTCTTCGATGCGTTGCCGCGCGCGGCTGGTCAATAAGCGGCTGACCTGCTGCAAGGACTGGCTCAGCTCCACCGCCAAAAAGTCATCGCTCATCAAGCGGCTGATGGGTTTGCGCGCGAACAAATCGGTGGCGAATGGCTTGAGCAGCGCGTCCGATAGCGAATGCCGGTGCACAATGCCGACCGGGCGACCGCAGCCGTCCAACACCGCCAGCGAGTTGAGGTTGGCCTGGCGGCGGAACGATTCCAGCACTTGGGCGGTCGCGGTGTCTTGATCCACGGCGGGCTGCTCATTGAGCAGGGCGCTCAGGTCACTGCCTTCGTCATTGAGGGCCAGCATGGCGTTATCCGGTTTGGGCAGCATCAGGCGCGCTTCCTGCGGCGGCTGTTCCTGAGGGCGGCAGAGCAGGTAGCCCTGGACCAGGTCGACGCCCATCTCGGTCAACACCGCCAGTTCTTCCGGCAACTCGATGCCCTCAGCAATCACCTGGGCGCGGGATGCCTTGGCGATCTGCAGGATGGAGCCGACAAACTCGCGCTTGAGGGCGTCCTGGTGAATGCCATCGATAAAATGCCGGTCGATCTTTACGTAGTCCGGGCGCAGTTCCGACCACAAGCGCAAGCTGGAATAACCGGCGCCCAGGTCATCGAGTGCGATGGCAAAGCCCATGTCGCGGTAGTGGTGCAAGGCGGTTTGCAACAGCGCGAAATCGTCGGTGGGCGCCTGCTCGGTGAGTTCGATCACCACGTGGCTGGGAGAAATACCGAAGTCGCGCAACAGTTGCAGGGTGCGCCCTGGCTGATGCGCGTGCTCCATCAAGGATTCCGGCGAGATATTGAGGAACAGCTTGCCGGGCAGTTTCTGCTCGCTGAAGCGCCGGCATGCACTCTCTCGACACGCCATGTCCAGTTCGCTCAGGCGCCCGGCATGGCTGGCCACCGAGAACAGCGCGACGGGGGAGTGCAACGGGCTGTTGGACGGGCCGCGACTGAGGGCTTCGTAACCGAGGATGCGCCGCTCTGACAGGCAGATGATCGGTTGGAACAGGCTGTGCAAACTGCCTTGAGCCAGGATTGAGCCCAATGCATTCAGCTGTTCGGTCATGGTCATGGCGGTCTCGATCAAAAAAAGGACCGCAGGCGTAAACCTGCGGTCCTTTTATTTCACGACAGAATGATGTCTATATGATGACACTCCGAGGAGCGATCACATTAAATCGCCATCATTTATTGCTTGGCCACCTGCTTGGTGATCTTCAGGTAATCCAGCAGGATCCGGCCAGTCTCGGCCAAGTAGGCGTCGTCTTCCGGCTTGGTTTTATCCGCCTCGGTCGGCAGCGCGTCTTCATCTTCTTTCTTCAGCTCTTTGAGCGGGTCTTCACCCTTGGCCTTGCGGCGGGTGTTTTCCAGCACCAGTTGCTGATTCTCGATGCTGGAGTGCTGTGCACGGCGATCCGCTTCGTTGAGGCTGACGGTCTTCTCTTCCATCAGCTTCTTGGCCAGGGCCAGCTTGTCGCGGATAAACACGAACTCGGCATCCTTGGCGGAGCGGGTGTCGTGATCAGCCTTCAACTGAGCCAGGAACGGCTTGAACGGATCCGACGCCGGCTTGATCGCAGGGCGGATGGTGTCCCACGGCATGGCTTCAGGCAGGGCGCTTTCGCCGATTTCCTTGGTGTCGATGATCGACGGGAAATCGATATCCGGCAGTACGCCCTGATGCTGGGTGCTCTGCCCGGATACCCGGTAGAACTTGGCCAGTGTCAGCTTAAGCTCGCCATGGTTCAGCGGCTGGATGGTCTGCACGGTGCCTTTGCCGAAGGTCTGGCCGCCGATGATCAATGCACGGTGGTAGTCCTGCATGGCACCGGCGAAAATCTCCGAGGCCGAGGCCGAGAGGCGGTTGACCAGCAGCGCCATCGGCCCTTTGTAGAAGGCCCCCGGGTTCTCGTCTTCCAGCACGTCGACACGGCCGTCAGCATTGCGTACCAACACGGTCGGGCCCTTGTCGATAAACAGGCTGGTCAACTCGGTGGCTTCCTGCAGGGAGCCGCCGCCGTTGTTGCGCAGGTCGATGACCACGCCGTCGACTTTCTCTTTCTGCAGTTCTGTGAGGATTTTCTTCACGTCGCGGGTGGTGGACTTGTAGTCCGGATCACCGGCACGGAAGGCCTTGAAGTCCAGGTAGAAGGCCGGGATTTCAATCACGCCCAGCTTGTAGTCCTTGCCATCCTGCTTGAGGCTAAGGACTTTCTTCTGCACGGCCTGGTCTTCGAGCTTCACCGCTTCACGGGTGATGGACACGATCTTGCTGGTCTGGTCGTTCGGTGCATTGGTGTGTGGAATCACTTCCAGGCGCACCACGCTGCCCTTAGGCCCACGGATCAGCTTGACCACTTCGTCCAGGCGCCAGCCGACCACATCGACCATCTCTTTGTCGGCCTGGGCCACGCCGATGATCTTGTCGGCCGGTGCCACTTGCTTGGTTTTGTCAGCAGGACCTGCCGGGACCAAACGTACGATTTTCACCTGGTCATTGTCGCTTTGCAGGACGGCACCGATGCCTTCCAGGGACAGACTCATATTGATATCGAAATTTTCCGCGTTATCTGGCGACAGATAATTGGTGTGCGGGTCGTAGGACATCGCAAAGGTGTTGATGTAGGCCTGGAAGATATCCTCGGCACGGGTCTGGTCCAGGCGCGCCAACTGGTTTTTGTAACGCTTGGTCAGCAGTTCTTGAATGGCCTTGGGCTCTTTGCCGGCGATCTTCAAGCGCAGCACTTCGTCCTTGACGCGTTTGCGCCACAGGTCGTCCAGGGCTGCTGTGCTGGTCAGCCAAGGGGCGTCCTTGCGGTCTACCAGCAGGGTTTCTTTCTGGGTGAAGTCGAGCTTGTCGACGCCTTTGTTCAGCTCACCCAGAGCGAAGTCCAGACGCGCTTTGACGCGGTCCAGGTAGCGCTTGTAGATGGTGAAGCCGGGTTGCAGGTCGCCGCTCTTGAGGAAGTCGTCGAATTGGGTCTTCCACTTATCGAACTCAGCGATATCGCTGGCCAGGAAGTAGCTGCGCGACGGGTCTAGCAGCTTGAGGTAGCTGTCGTAGATGATCACTGAGCGAGCGTCGTCCAGCGGCGGCTTGCTGTAGTGATGGCGCTTGAGCAACTCGACGACGTTAAGGCTGGCAATCACCTCATCGCGATCAGGCTGAAGGTTGTCCCAGCTATTGGCTGCGAACGTATTGGTCGACATCGACGCGAAGCCGAGACCAATGAAAAAAGCGAGGGCGGTGCTGGGGAACAGATGCTTCATGCTGATTCGACGCGGGGGCAATTGATAACGCATATTAGGCCGTCTTTGAGGGAGCCGGTTCCATATGGTCCGGTCGCATAATGCAAAAAGCCCGGCGCTACAGCACCGGGCTCAGTCCAGACTCACTATGGAGGCACTGTGAAAGCATTGCAAGGCGTTGACGGTGATGTGGGGGGCTAGAACAACCCCGTCCTACGTTCGGTGTAGTCCATATTGCCAACGGCCTGAGCGAATCCTAGATTGAAATGCAGTCATTGTGGGAGCTGGCTTGTCTGCGATAGCGGTGCACCAGATGAAGAATTCTTCACTGTTGCACCGTTATGGCAGCATAGGTATCTACACAACTTTGGTGCGACGCTGGACTGTGGCGAGGGAGCTTGCTCCTGTGACGGCCTGACAGCTGACGCTGATCTACCTGCCGCCCCGCGATCAAACTGTGGGAGCTGGCTTGCCTGCGAAGACGGCCTAACAGTCAACACAGTTGGACAGGGTACATATCCGTTATTTAGGTAACGGCCACTTAGGGTTCCGCCCTGACGGCGGCTCACTTTGCAAAAGCGGCAAA
>NZ_QODJ01000116.1:0-6548 GCF_009935965.1 Pseudomonas sp. L13 | reverse complement strand
TGCCGAGTGGTGGGGCAAGAGCGTTTTGCTTACTTTTGCGCTTTTCAAAAGTGAGCCGCTGTAAGAGCGGAACCCTAAGTGGCCGTTACCTAAATAACGGATATGTACTCAGTCAAATCCAACATCCCGGTCGGCTGTCAGGCCGCCATCGCAGGCAAGCCAGCTCCCACACCGAGGGCCCTTGCCACGCATTCGTACTCGATCAAGAAGCCAACCATGCAAACGTCTAAATTCCGCAAAATCGGCATTCTGGCTTCAGTGGCCGTCGCAATCGGCCTGGCCATCTACACCGTAAACGCCCCCGCCGACGCCCCCCAATACCTCACCGCCACCGCCGAACGCGGCGATATCGAAAACGCGGTATTGGCCACCGGCCTGCTGGAAGGCGTCAAACAAGTCGACGTCGGCGCCCAAGTCTCCGGCCAGCTCAAGTCGCTGAAAGTCAAAGTCGGCGACAAGGTAAAGAAGGGCCAATGGCTGGCCGAAATCGACCCCTTGATCCTGCAGAACACCCTGCGCAAAGCCCAGGTCGATGAAGAAAACCTCCAGGCCCAACGCCGCGCAACAGCCGCGCAACTCAAGCAGGCCAAGTCCGTGTATGAGCGCTACAAAGGCTTGCAGGCCGACGAGTCGGTGTCACGCCAGGATTTCGAAGACGCCGAATCGACCTACCAGGTACAGCAGGCCAACCTGCTGTCCCTGGATGCACAGATCAAAAGCGCACACATCCAGATCGACACCGCCAAGGTCAACCTGGCCTACACCCGCATCAACGCGCCCATCGACGGCGATGTGGTGGGCATCGTCACCCAAGAAGGCCAGACCGTGATCGCCAGCCAGTTGGCGCCCGTGCTGCTCAAGCTGGCAGACCTGGACACCATGACCGTCAAGGCCCAAGTGTCGGAAGCGGATGTGATTCATATCAGCCCCGGCCAGCAGGTGTACTTCACCATTCTCGGCGAGGCGGACAAACGCTATTACGCCAAGCTGCGCGGCACTGAGCCGGCGCCGCAGAATTTCCTTGAAACCCAGACCGCCGGCACGCCGAAGCAAAACACTGCGGTGTTCTACAACGCGCTGTTCGACGTGCCCAACCCCGACCACCGCTTGCGCATCGCCATGACCGCCCAGGTGCGCATCGTGCTCGATACCGCCGAGGCCGCGCTGATGGTGCCCGTGGCGGCGCTGGGTGTGCGCAATGCCGATGGCCGCTACGAAGTGCGGGTGCTGGATGCCAAGGGCAAGGCGGTGGCGCGCACGGTGAAGACCGGTATCAATAACAACGTCAAGGTGCAGATCCTGGACGGCCTGGCCGAGGGCGACACCGTGGTGATCGGCGACGCCACGCCTGCCGTGGCGGGGAGTTGAGTCATGAGCCAGCCTCTGTTGGAACTCAAGGGCATCACTCGCAGCTTCATGGCCGGCGAGCGTGAATTCATTGCGCTCAAGGGCATCGACCTGAGCATCCATGCCGGGGAAATGCTGGCGATTATCGGCGCCTCCGGTTCGGGTAAATCAACCCTGATGAACATCCTCGGCGGTCTGGATTACGCCACCGCCGGTAGCTACAAGATCAACGGCATCGAAACCCGCTCCCTGGGCGATGAGCAACTGGCGGAGCTGCGGCGCGATTACTTCGGGTTTATCTTCCAGCGTTACCATTTACTCGCGCACCTGAGCGCTTTGCACAACGTGGAAATGCCGGCGATCTACGCCGGCACCCCGCAAAGCCAGCGCCATAGCCGCGCCGGGGAACTGCTGGCACGCCTGGGCCTGTCGAGCCACACCAGCCACCGGCCCAGCCAACTGTCCGGCGGGCAACAGCAGCGGGTGAGTATTGCGCGGGCCTTGATGAACGGCGGCGAAGTGATCCTGGCCGACGAACCCACCGGCGCGCTCGACACCCACAGTGGCAAGGAGGTGATGCGTATCCTCGCCGAGCTGCATGCGGCGGGGCACACGGTGATTATCGTCACCCACGACCCCAAGGTCGCGGCGAACGCCCAGCGCATTGTCGAGGTGTGTGATGGCGAGATCATCAGTGACAAGGCCAACGACAGCGTCGGCCTGGAATTGCCCGCCGAGGCGCCGGTCGAGCCCCGACGCAGCGGGGCGCGCCGCCTGGTGGCGAGCCTGGGGTTGTTCAAGGAAGCGTTCAACATGGCCTGGGTGGCGCTGATCTCCCACCGCATGCGCACCTTGCTGACCATGCTCGGAATTGTCATCGGCATCACTTCGGTGGTGTCGATCTCGGCCATCGGCGAAGGCGCCAAGCGCTATGTGCTCAAGGACATCCAGGCCATCGGCAGCAACACCATCGATATCTTTTCCGGCACCAGTTTTGGCGACAGCCGCGCCTCGGCCATCGAGACCTTGATGCCCTCGGATGTGGAGGCCTTGAACCAGCTGTATTACGTGGACAGCGCCACGCCGGTGGTGGGGCGCAACCTGTTGTTGCGCTACGGCAATATCGACCTGGACGCCCAGGTCAATGGCGTCAGTGATCGCTACTTCAAGGTCAAGGGCCTCAAGCTTGAAGCCGGCATTGCCTTCAGCGAAAGCGATGCAAGGCGCCAAGCCCAGGTGGTGGTGATCGACCATAATACCCGCCAGCGCCTGTTCGGGCCCAACATCGACCCGCTGGGCCAGGTGATCCTGATAGGTAACCTGCCGTGCACGGTGATTGGGGTGACGGCGGACAATAAAAACATGTTCGCCGCCAGCAAGGCCCTGAACGTGTGGGTGCCGTATGAAACCGCGGCGGGGCGTCTGCTGGGCCAGCGTCATCTGGACAGCATCACCGTGCGCATCAAGGACGGCCAGCCGAGCAAGGTGGTGGAAGACAACGTCAATAAGCTCATGCTGCAACGCCACGGCACCAAGGATTTTTTCACCAACAACCTCGACAGCATCATGCAGACGGTACAGAAAACCAGCCGCTCCCTGGCGCTGTTGCTGTCATTGATTGCGGTGATTTCCTTGCTGGTGGGCGGTATTGGCGTGATGAACATCATGTTGGTGTCGGTCACCGAGCGCACCCGTGAAATCGGGATTCGCATGGCGGTGGGGGCGCGGCAATCGGATATTCGCCAGCAGTTTCTGGTGGAGGCGGTGATGGTGTGCCTGATCGGCGGGATCATCGGGATCTCGCTGTCCTACGCCATCGGCTACCTGTTTTCGCTGTTTGTGAAGGAGTGGGAAATGGTGTTTTCGGTGGGTTCGATCGTTACCGCGTTTGCCTGTTCGACGTTGATCGGCATTGTGTTCGGTTTTGTGCCGGCGCGAAATGCGGCGCGGTTGGACCCGATAGAGGCACTGGCAAGGGATTGATCCGGACCACCCAACGGCGCTCAAACCTGTGGGAGCTGGCTTGCCTGCGATAGCGGCGTGACAGTCTCCCCAGGGTTGCTGACCCACCGCTATCGCAGGCAAGCCAGCTCCCACAGGGGATTTATGCTTGGCTTATAGGGTAGGGTCAGACTCGGTCGAGTACATCCACCGCAACAACGAATGCCGCCCGCTGATCCCCAACTTGATCGCCGCACGCTTGAGGTAGCTCTCGATGGTGTTGACCTTCAACGCCAGTTGCTCGGCCAGCTCCGGCGCAGTGCGCCCGGCCAGCAGGCCTACGCACACTTGCAGTTCACGGTTGGACAAGGTCAGCCCCGATTGCACCAGGCGCTCCTGAATGCGTCGGCGCAAGGTGTCGATGCCCTGGTGTTGCGGCACTGCCGATGGGCTGTCAGGGAGCGATGGCTGCAGCGCGGTGATGTGTTTTTCCACCATGGGCAGCAACAGCGTGGAGAAGTCCTGGAGCATGCTGCGTTCTTGCGCGGAGAAACTCTCGGACGGGTGCGAGCGATACACCGACAGTACGTAGCGCACATCGTCCTTGCGGCGCGTGAGGTGCAGTTGTGCGGCCAGTTGCTCGCTGCCCAGGGCCGCCACCGAATCGGTGTACACCGGGCTGATCTTGCGGCGACCAAGGCCTTCGCGGCTGACCTGCAATTGGGTGATATGGGTGGCGTCCACTGCCAGTTGGGTAAGGATCAGGTCATGCAGCATGCGTGGGAAATGGCGGCTGCCGGTGCTGGCGATGACCTTGCCTATCTGTGGGAACAGGTGTGAGTTCATCAATTCGTCCATGAGTTTCGTGCAGGTATTGGGCCTTATAGCGACGGGGATTAAGAAGGTAACTAATGTGAATAACCTGCAGTGATAGTGCGTCCCGCCGCTGACATGCTAGTACAGGCTGGCTGAAGGAGGGGGATCCAATCTGCGAAAAAAAAACATTAAGCAGGCACAGCGGCAGTCGGATCCTTCCGACCGCCGCCCAGGCACCGCAAAACGCTTGGGTTTGGGCGCTATTTCATCGCGTACGCCGCTGTCGTGGTGGGCCGCAGGTTGGCAGCGTTGCACTTGGCCAGGGCTTGTTGGATATCCGCCAGCAGGTCGGCGACATCTTCAAGCCCCACTGACAAACGTACCAGGCCCTCGCTGATACCGTGCTGCGCCCGTTGCTCGGGGGTGTAGGTGGAGTGGGTCATGCTCGCCGGGTGTTGAGCCAGCGATTCGGCATCCCCCAGGCTGACCGCGCGGGTGAACAATTGCAGCGTGTTCATGAAGCGCTGGCCGGTTTCGATGCCGCCCTTGAGTTCAAAGGCGATCATGCCGCCGGGCAGTTTCATTTGCCGGTTTGCCAGTTCGTACTGTGGGAAAGAACGCAGCCCGGGGTAGGTCACCCACTGCACTGCAGGGTGCGCCTGCAACGCCTCGGCCACCGCCTGGGCGTTGCTGCAATGGCGGTCCATGCGCAGGCCCAGGGTCTTGAGGCCGCGCATCAACAACGCGGCGTCCTGGGGTGACATCACCGCGCCGGTCAAGTCCTTGAGTCCTTGCAGGCGAATGCGCTGGGCCAAGGCCTGGTTGCTCACCGCGATGCCTGCGGTGATGTCGCCGTGGCCGCTGAGGTATTTGGTGGCCGAGTGCACCACCACATCGGCGCCCAGTTCCAGGGGACGTTGCAGGTAGGGGGTGCAGTAGGTGTTATCGACCACCACGGTGACGTTCGGCTGTTGATGGGCCAACTCGGCCACGGCGGCGATGTCGATCAGGCGCAGGTTGGGGTTGGCCGGGGTCTCGCAGTAGAGCATGCGGGTGGCCGGGGAGAAGGCTGCTTGCAGGGCGGCCAGGTCGGTCAGGTCGACATGCTGCACCTTGATGCCGAATTCGCCCAGGCCATGGTGCAACAGGGCGAAGGTACAACCATAAAGCGTCTGGCTGACGATGATCTCGTCGCCCGGGCGCAACAGGGTCCAGAACGTCGCGGCAATCGCGCCCATACCGGAGCTGAATGCCACGGCAGCTTCGCCGTTCTCCAGGCTGGCCATGCGTGACTCCAACAGGGCGAGGGTGGGGTTGGATATGCGTGTATAGAAATGGCCGCTGGCTTCGCCGGCAAAGCAGGCGGCGCCGTATTCGACGGTGGGGAAGGCGAAGGTGGCAGACAGGTAGATGGGCGGGACGAGGGCGCCGTGGTGGTCAGCGGGGTCATAGCCGTGGTGGATGGCACGGGTAGAAAAGCCGAAGCTGGCGTGTTTAGTGTGCATGTCGGGCGCTCCTTATTTCCTACAATGCTATGCTCATAACCACAGATGAACCTTGCTAAAAAGCCTGGAAAAACCTGCGTTTGTGGATCAAACACCGATAAAAATAATGATCAGAGGCACGTTATGCCCATCAAGCTGGACCGCACGGACAAAGCCCTTTTAAACGCGTTGCAAGGCAACGCCCGCCTGACCGTGGCCGAGTTGGCCGAGCGGGTGGCCCTCACCACGTCACCCTGCTGGCGCCGGGTGCGCACCCTGGAGGAGAGCGGGGTGATCAGTGGCTATCAGGCGATCCTTTCTCCCAAGGCGCTGGGTTATGGGGTGACCGCGTTTGTCAGCATCATGATGGAGAGCCACACCCAGGAAATCGCCCGGGCGTTCGAACAGCGGCTGTTGGCGATTCCGGAGATTGTGGCGTGCCATAACGTTTCGGGGCGCTATGACTTTTTGCTGGAAGTGGTGGCCAAGGACCTGGAGTCGTTTGGCGAGTTTGCCAGGGAGGTTTTGCAGACGTTGCCTTGCGTCAAGGAGATTTATTCAAGTTTTTCGTACAAGTCGGTGCGGCCGTTGCGGGTGATTCCGTTGCCGGGTTGACGGGGGGGGCTTACGGCGCCTTACCTACTGACACCCCCGCGATCCAACTGTGGGAGCTGGCCTGCGATGGTGACTTGCCAGCCTCCCATATCTGCCTGACACCCCACGATTCCAATGTGGGAGCTGGCTTGCCTGCGATGGCGGCCGAAAGCCGACATCTCTCTACCTGACGCCCCACAATCCAACTGTGCGGGCTTGCTCGCTAAGGCGGCCTGGCAGGCGACACAGTTGGATTGTGTACATATCCATTCCTGCGGTAACGGCCACCTAGGGTTCCGCTCTGACAGCGGGTCACTTTTGGAAAAGAGCCCCAAAAGTAACCAAAAGGGCTCTTGCCCCACCACT
>NZ_QODJ01000115.1:0-6846 GCF_009935965.1 Pseudomonas sp. L13 | reverse complement strand
GCATCCCTGCCGGTTTACCCCCCAAATCCCTGTCGAATTCCGGCCAGCGTGGTTTGACGGGGCGCCTGAGATCAAAATCAAAAGCAGATCAAAAGCAGATCAAGAGCGACTCGCTTCGCATCGTGGTTACCGTTGAGCGCTGCACAGTTGTGTAGATACCTATGGCTATCGCAAGCCAGCTCCCGCAGTGGTCGTGTACTGCCCACAAAATTTGCGCCTGGCACATCTCCCGTAGAGCTAACTGTGTACAGCCACCGGTCTTGCGCCAGCCAGTAGCGTCTGCGATTTAATCGCATATCGAGCCCCTCATGACCCGCTCCGAGACCTACCTGGACTCACCCCGCCAAACCACTCTCGAGCAAATCGAAACCCTGTTTCGCGAGCCGCCCTCATTGCTAGTGGTTGCGCAAGACAGCGCCCAGGTTTATTTGGACCAGCAGCTGGGTACCGGCATATGGCGAGCCGGCCTGATCTACATCGGCACTCCCGATGACAGCGACGGCACGCTGGCTTACCAATCCCTGGCCGAGCGTGTGGTGCAGCGGCTGGCCAGCGCGAAAACCATGTTGCTGGTGCCGGATTTTCATAAGGTCGTGCAGCGGCGTCGCGAGGTCTTCGAGCCGGGCGGGCCGGCCCTTGCGCAACTTGAGCCGCTGATCGACCGCTGCGGCGCGCTCTTGCTCGGCGCCTATGCGCAACGCCTGCAAGCCTGGTGGCGTGAAGCATTGCCGGTGGACATGACGCGTTGGGGTTACCTCTCGGACGACCTGCTGGCCTTGCTGTACGACTCACCCAAACCGCCTGGCTTGAGCGAAGCGCAATTTGCCACGCTGTTCCCCAGGCATCTGCTGCACCCCGTGCGGCCAGACCGACAATGGAATGCTCAAGGTGAAGCCCTGCGCGTACAGGCGTTGTACAAGCCAGGCCCGGACGGGCCGCAGATGCTGCCCGTGCTGGTGCTCAGCCATGGGCAACAAACCCTGGTGTTCAGCCCCGCCAGTGGTATCCACCCGCTAGCCCGCCTGAACGACGTCGCCGCGCTATTACCGGCCTATGGTGCGGTAGGCCAATGGTTTGCCCAGGACGTTGAGGGCGATCCCTTCGACGCCCTGGCGGCCAGTTACCTGGCGCAGCAATTGCGCGACATCGACAGTATCGACCGCCACCAACCCCTGTTGTTGGGGCAGCATCAGAGGCTGCTGGACCACATCACCGACCCACGTCGCTGGTTCGTTGCCAGCCTGACTCCCTTGCAACAGACCCTGCGCAGCGCCATGCCAAACTGGCTTGCCCAGGCCGACGATGCTGACAGCATCGCCTATGCGCGCCTGCTCCAGAACCTGGTGCTGGCCCGCCAGCGCAGCAACGGCCAGCACTTTCTGGACGGCATTGACTCGATCCGGCAGTTTGCCAACAACGCCTTGCAAACCTGTCTGCGCACTGAGCCCGCTGCCCAGAAGCTGCGCGCGCAAGATATCCAACTGACATTCAATCGCGTGGTTGCCGCCGCCGTCCCGGTGCAGGGAGGCTTTATCGCCGGCGAAGTAGACCCGGTCACCCTGACCTTGACCGAACTGGCCCTGGAAAACCTGGCCGGCTTTCCCCACACCGCCAGCGACATCACCCTCAAGGGCGCCAAAGCTCCCAAGTGGCTGACCTACAGCCTGCTCCAACGCTGTGTGACCAAGGCCGACGTGGGCCAGGCCTACCCGGACATGCTGAAGAAAAAACTGCTGGATGACCCGCAAGAGTCGGCGCGCCGTTTGCAGTTGTTCCAGGCCCAGTTGCGGGTGCAACTGCCGATGCTGGCGCTGGCGTTGAAGATCAAGGCCGAACAGGGCCTGACCGAAGCCGGCTTTCAATGTGTGCACGCCGCGTTGCAAGCCTCGGCTGCTGAACGCAAGGTGCAAGGCCAGGCCATGGCCGTGTGGCCGCTGGCGTTCAAGGCCGCGCCCGGTGCGGTGACGGACGAGGTGACCAACCAGTTCATCATCGGGCCTCGGGATCAAAGCGTTGGCGTGCACCTGTTGTACCGACCTTTGCTGACGCCGACGCTGCAGGAGTTCGTGTCCATCCAGGCACTGCTCGACGCGATCAAGGCCCCGGGGGCCTTGCAGGAGCAGGTACTGGCGTGGCTGGCCCCGGCGCGGCAAGCGGTGTATGCCCACGGTGGTTTCAACGAGCCGCATATCCGCCACTTTCTGCCTGGCGATGAGTTCACGGCTTATGAAAAACCGGCGCCGGTGCAACTCAGCAAGCAACTGAGTACCGAAGACCCAGCTAGCCTGATTTTCCACGGCACCGCCAAGGCGCTGGTGGCGTTGGCCGACCGGCAATCGGTGTCGAATGCCGAGCAACGCTGGGCGCAGTTGAAACAGGCCGGCTGGTTGCTGTTCGGTGCCGTGCTGCCGTTTGCCGGCGAGCCGCTGATGCTGGGCGGGTGGTTGCTGCAACTGGTGGACAGCCTGCAAAGCGATATCCAGCGCCTGGCCAGCGACGATCCGCAGGCCAAGAGCGCGGCGGTGATGGACGTGTTAACCAACCTCATGGTGATCCTCGCTCATCAGGCGACGCCCCATGACCCTTTGCGGCCTCTGCAACTGGAGGCGCCGGTGTTTGCCTCGCTGGCGCGGCCAGCATCGAGCCCGCTGGTGCCGACACAGGTGCCGGTGCCCATGCGCTTCACTGCGCCGGCCGGCTGGGCCAATGCCCGCGGCAATCTGAATGCCGCACAGATCGCACGGGCGCGCGGCCTCAGTCTCCGGGCTTTCTCCGGTTCATGGGCCGGGGCCGAGCAAAGCGGACCGCAGCGTGGCTTGCTGCGCGATACTTCGCACACCCCGGCGCAGTGGCAGGCGCTGATACGCGGGCACCTGTACCGCGTCACGGTCAAAGCCGGTGCGGTGCGGGTAGTCAGCGCCGATGGCAGCACCCTGGGGCCCTGGTTGAAACCTTTGGGCGAGGGGCAATGGGATTTCGATGGGCAGTTGCGCCTGGCGGGCGGCAATGCCGACGCTGCCGTCGACGCCGCGTTGACGGCCGGCGAGGAGTCGTTGTCGAGCCTGGAGCCGCAATACCGCGAGGCGGGTCGCAGGCGGGCAAGGGCCAACGCGACGATGGAAGTGGCACGCCATCTGGTGCAAGAGACAGCCAGCAAGATCAGCGAGGAACAACGGGCCACGTTGCGCGAGCGTTACCGCAAGGAACTGCAAAACAAGGTGCACTGTTCTCAAGAGGAACTGCAATTGCTGATGCGCATGCGTGAAATCAAGCCACGCCCCATTATGAGCAGGAGCTGTGCGAAATCCTTGAGTCGCTGATTTTGAGCCTGCGTTTGCTGGATGTGCACATGCGTGAACAGATGGCGCAGATCAATGATCGCATCAAGCCGCTGCTGGAGGTGCTGGAGAACGAGAGCGAAGACGAAGCCGGCTCCGACCTCAATCGCCAGGCCCACGCCGACCTTGATCAACGCATGCGCGAACAGGTCGACGCCGAAGAATCGGCCATCCGCTGGCGCACCCTGGAGCGCAGCTATCTGAACCAACTGCAAGCGGTGCCGCGTCTTGGGCGTAACAAGGCGCTCACGCTGGCGGCGGATGTACCGGCGCGCCCATCGATCCTCGACCTGCAAGCCTTGCAACTGACCACCTTGTGGGGCATCACCATCAATATCGACGGCCCGCCCTTGGAAGAAGAGTTTTTCGACAGCTTGAACCAAGTGATCAATCGCGCTCGCTGGGCCAGTCGCTCCCTGGCCGAGCTGGAAAACATGCCCGCCACCCGTGAAGAACGGGTCGAACTGCTCAAGAGTTTCAGCCATGTCTACGCCACCACCGATGACCATATTCATTTCTGGCGCGCCATGGCCCCGGACACCTTCGACTTGGCCAATCTGGAAAAACTCCAAGCCTTGCTGAGCAGCCTGCATGAGCACGTGGAGCAGGCGTTGGCCGATTTGCTCGCACCACCATCAGGCGCCAGGCCGGCTAAGTCAGCCCAGGCGACGGGTGCGCGACAGAAAAAGATCATTCGTACCCGCAACCGTGATGTGTACGTCGCGCGTATCAAAGCGCCGGCCCAGGTCGGCGACAACGGCACGGCGGAACTGGTGGATAACAAGGGCACTGTGATTGCCACCTTCACCGAGGCGCAGGACGGTGTATGGGAACCACTCGAGCCGCCGCCCAGGCCACGGGTAGCCAACCCCCAGTTGGGCGCATTGATGAACAAGGGGCAACGCTTGCTGGCAGATGTCGACAAGGCCATCGACAACGTGCAGGCCATGACCGGCACGTGTGAACCGCAGTCGCAGCAGGCCTTGCTCGTGGCGCAGGCCAACAGCCGGCGGATGCTCGCCGCCGATATCGACAGCAAACTGCGCCAGCTGGACGTGTCGAGGTTGGCGGCGACGCAACAGGCCAACGCCCGCATCCGGGCCAGCGACCTTCGGGCCGCGGCGGTGCGCCTGGATGTAGCGGGTGTACAGGCGCGGGTGCATGCCAGCAAGCTCAAGTTGAGCAGCGCGCAAGATGTGGATTTTCTGCATTCACTCAATGAAGTGCGCATTGTGAGACAGGGCGCACGCGTGCCGATCAAAGGCAAGCCCCGGGATTTCTTGCAGGTGTACGCCGTCGTGGACAGCCACACCGGCCAGCCACTGTGTTACGCGCATTTTCACTACGACAGCCGCGTAGGGCCGGACGACCACTACAAAGACAATGCCGCCCACCTCAAGAGCCCCGAGCAGGAACGAATGGGGCGCCAGGCGCAGGCCGAGGTGGAGGCGCAGGCGTTCGCGCGCATCCGCACCGGCCAGACCGGGCGCGTGCGACAAACCCTGGAAATCGAGCGTGCAAGCATTTCCCGACGCCTGGCCCGGCGCCTGTTTTTCAGTGTGGACTGAGGCGCGCTCGATAAGCCTGGGTTTTCAAAGTTATGTAATACTCTGCGCCGTTTTGCCCTGGCAGGGCCGGTCTAGACAGCGGGAAGCCGCTCCGTCGAAGCCGATTTTTCCGGGGCTTATCGCCAAATTTTGCCGTTTATTGAGTGAAAAGCCCTATCGGTAGCTTTTTATACTGCACGCCCCGCTGTCCTGGCCGAGCATTTGCGCCAGGCGGGTTTGCCCACGAGGCAGGCCCGGTCCGGCCGGTGTATGAGCCCACCCGCTGATACGCCTGAGACTCGGTGGCTAAATCCAATAACAAAATGAGGTTGTATCCCTATGCCTGTTGGCAAACCACTGCCCCCTGGCGAGACCGCTCAAGGCGGCCCGCTCAAACGTGAACTGGGCGAGCGCCATATTCGCTTGATGGCCCTGGGCGCCTGTATCGGTGTCGGCCTGTTTCTCGGCTCGGCCAAGGCGATCGAAATGGCCGGCCCGGCCATCATGCTTTCGTACATCATTGGCGGCCTGGCGATCCTGGTGATCATGCGCGCCCTCGGTGAAATGGCGGTGCACAACCCTGTCGCCGGTTCGTTCAGTCGTTATGCACAGGACTACCTGGGCCCCCTGGCAGGCTTTCTCACTGGTTGGAACTACTGGTTCCTGTGGCTGGTAACCTGCGTCGCGGAAATCACCGCCGTGGCGGTGTACATGGGCGTGTGGTTCCCCGACACGCCACGCTGGATCTGGGCCCTGGCGGCGCTGATCAGCATGGGCACCATCAACCTCATCGCAGTCAAGGCGTTCGGTGAGTTCGAGTTCTGGTTCGCGTTGATCAAGATCGTCACCATCATTGCGATGGTGATCGGTGGCGTAGGCATCATCGCCTTCGGCTTCGGCAATGACGGCGTGGCACTGGGCATTTCCAACCTGTGGACCCACGGCGGCTTCATGCCCAACGGTGTGCAGGGCGTGTTGATGTCGTTGCAGATGGTGATGTTCGCCTACCTGGGCGTGGAGATGATCGGCCTTACCGCCGGTGAAGCGCGCAACCCGCAGAAGACCATTCCCAGCGCCATCGGCTCGGTGTTCTGGCGCATCCTGCTGTTCTATGTGGGTGCGTTGTTCGTGATCCTGTCGATCTACCCGTGGAATGAAATCGGCACCCAGGGCAGCCCGTTCGTGATGACCTTCGAGCGCCTGGGCATCAAGACCGCTGCGGGCATTATCAACTTCGTGGTGATCACCGCCGCGTTGTCGTCCTGCAACGGCGGCATCTTCAGCACCGGGCGCATGCTCTACAGCCTGGCGCAGAACGGCCAGGCGCCGGCGACGTTCGGCACCACCTCTAGTAACGGCGTGCCACGCAAGGCGTTGCTGTTGTCGATCTTTGCCTTGTTGCTGGGCGTACTGCTCAACTACCTGGTGCCGGACCAGGTGTTCGTGTGGGTGACCTCCATCGCCACTTTCGGCGCGATCTGGACCTGGCTGATGATCCTGCTGGCTCAGCTCAAATTCCGCAAAGGCCTGAGCCCGGCCGAGCAAGCGGGCCTCAAGTACCGCATGTGGCTGTACCCGGTCAGCTCCTACCTGGCGCTGGCATTCCTGGTGCTGGTGGTGGGCCTGATGGCGTACTTCCCGGAGACCCGTGTGGCGCTGTATGTCGGGCCTGCGTTCCTGGTGCTGTTGACCGTGTTGTACTACGTATTCAAGTTGCAGCCCGCCGTCGCCAATAGCAGCGCGACCCGCTCCGTTTAAATGTGCGGGCTAGCCTGCGATGGCGGTGGTTCAGTTGCAGATTAATTGACTGACCCGCCGCCTTCGCGAGCAAGCCCGCTCCCACAGGGGATTGGTGCCGGACGCTGACTCCGTGGGCAATACCCAACCAATGTGGGAGCTGGCTTGCCTGCGATAGCGGTGGTGCAGTTAAAAATTCAGTGACTGACACTCCGCTTTCGCGG